>DATLVI010000008.1 GCA_035577545.1 Verrucomicrobiia bacterium | reverse complement strand
GCTTGCGCGTCTGTCGGTACGCAGATTGAAATCGAGATTCGTGGAAAAAGGTTCCCGGCGGTTATCCAGAAGAAACCAATTCTCAAGAAAGGCCCATGAACGTTCCAAAGAATTTGAAATACGCCAAAACTCACGAATGGGTACGAGTCGAGGGGGATATCGCCGTTGTCGGCATTACCGACCATGCGCAAAACGAGTTGACGGACGTGGTGTACGTCGAGACCCCGGCGGTCGATGCGCGGGTTGAGGCGGGCAAGGAATGCGCGGTTGTCGAAAGCGTGAAAGCCGCGAGCGACATTTACGCGCCCGTGACCGGGGACGTGGTTGGTGTGAATGAGGAACTCGGCAGCGCACCTGAATTGCTCAATCAGGACCCGTACGGCAAGGGGTGGATGTTCAAGGTCAAGATGAGCGATCCGAGCGAACTGAACGAGTTGCTGAGTCCTGACGATTACTCCCACCACATCGGCGCATGAACATCGAACGTCCTGAGCGTTTTGCGGATCGGCATATTGGCCCGAGCCCTGAAGACATTCAGGAGATGCTGCGCGTCGTCGGCTTCCCCACCCTCGACACAATGATTGACGCGGCGATCCCGAAGCAGATTCGCCTCAAGAAACCTCTTTCGCTTTCTGCGGCCCGCAGTGAGGCAGAGTTGCTCGCCGAATTAAAAGCCATCATGTCGAAGAACAAGGTGTGCCGTTCGTATATTGGCATGGGCTATTACGATTGCATCACGCCGCCTGTGATCCAGCGGAACGTCATGGAAAATCCTGGCTGGTACACACAGTACACGCCGTATCAGGCAGAGATTTCGCAGGGCCGGCTCGAAGCGCTGCTGAACTTCCAGACGATGGTGGTTGATCTGACAGGGATGGAAGTGGCTAATGCTTCCTTGCTCGATGAGGCGACGGCGGCCGCTGAGGCAATGACGATGTGCCACGGCCTTCAAGGCCATGAAGGCCGGAACGTCTTCTTCGTCTCTGAGACCTGCCACCCGCAAACCATCGCGGTGGTGCGGACGCGCGCCGAGCCAATTGGAATTGAAGTGGTCGTTGGAGATCACACGAAGTTCACGCTCAACGAGAAGGTCTTCGGCGTGCTGCTGCAGTACCCCGCAACCGATGGCGGGATTCTTGATTACGAGCCATTCATTCGCGCAGTTCATGAGCACAAGGCGTTCGCGGTCATCGCAACGGACTTACTGGCGCTCACGCTGCTGAAGCCGCCGGGGGAGTTCGGAGCGGACGTTGCGGTTGGCAGCGCGCAACGCTTTGGGGTGCCGATGGGCTATGGCGGACCGCATGCCGCATTTTTTGCCACGCGGGACAAGTTTAAACGGCACATGCCCGGTCGTCTCGTTGGCGTTTCGAAAGATGCGCAAGGTAATCCTGCCCTGCGTCTCGCGCTGCAGACCCGCGAGCAACACATCCGTCGCGAAAAGGCCACGAGCAACATCTGCACCGCGCAGGTACTGCTGGCCGTTATGGCATCGATGTACGCGGTGTACCATGGACCGGAGGGACTGAGGAAGATTGCCAGGCGGATCCATGCGCTGGCGAAAGCTTTCGCCGCTGCCCGGGGTGAATCGCAGGAGGAACCGTTCTTCGATACACTTCATTTTCGGCGAGCGCCAAAGCCGGGGGACTTGAATGCGCGCGAATATCCCGACGGATCGTGGGGCGTGTCGTTCGACGAAACGACGACTGCGGAGGATTTGAACCGTCTCGCAGAGCGTAATGTCACGGTCCTTTCTGATTCCGACCTTGGTGCATTCGCCCGTAAGACACCATTTCTCACACATCCCGTCTTCAACCAATATCATACCGAGCATGAGATGCTGCGGTACATCAAGCGGCTCGAGGCGAAGGACCTGTCGCTTACGACTTCAATGATCCCGCTCGGGTCGTGCACGATGAAACTGAATGCCACGGCGGAGATGATTCCCGTCACCTGGCCGGAGGTGGGGAAACTGCATCCGTTTGCGCCGCGAGAGCAAACAGCTGGTTATCAGATCATCTTTCAGCAACTCGAGTCCTGGCTGGGGGAAATCACGGGTCTTGCCGCCATCTCCCTGCAGCCGAATGCCGGTTCGCAGGGCGAATACGCCGGGTTGTTGGTCATCCGCGAATATCAGAAACGGCGCGGCCAGAATCATCGTGACATGTGCCTCATTCCCGTGTCCGCTCACGGGACAAATCCTGCGAGCGCGGTAATGGCAGGGTTCAAGGTTGTCGCGGTTGCGTGTGACGCTGACGGTAATATCGATGTGGCTGATCTCCGAGCGAAGGCACAGGAGCACCGGAAGGATCTAGGCGCGCTCATGGTGACGTATCCGTCCACCCACGGCGTTTTCGAGGAAACGATTCGGGAAGTCTGCCAGATTATGCACGAGAACGGCGGGCAGGTGTACATGGACGGCGCGAACATGAACGCGCAGGTCGGGTTATGCCGGCCGGGTGACATGGGCGCCGACGTTTGCCACCTGAACTTACACAAGACATTTTGCATACCGCATGGCGGAGGCGGCCCGGGCATGGGGCCGATCGCTGTCGCGGGGCATCTGGTTCCCTATCTGCCAAAGCATCCGCTCGCGAAAGTGGGCGGTCCGCAAGCTATTGGCCCGGTGTCCGCGGCGCCCTGGGGTAGCGCCAGCATTCTCACCATCCCGTGGATGTACATTGCGCTCATGGGCGGCGATGGCCTTGTTGATGCAACGAAGGTGGCGATCTTGAACGCCAACTACATTGCGAAACGGCTCGAACTGTATTTCCCGACGCTTTACAAAGGCCACGGTGATCTTGTCGCGCACGAGTGCATTATTGATTGTCGTCAGTTCAAGAACACAGCGAACGTGGAAGTCGAGGACATCGCGAAACGATTGATCGATTACGGGTTTCATGCGCCGACGATGTCATGGCCCGAGCCCGGTACGCTCATGATCGAGCCAACCGAAAGTGAGTCCAAAGCTGAGATTGACCGGTTTTGCGATGCGATGATCGCGATCCACGCCGAGATCAAAGCAATTGAATCGGGTTCGATGGATCGCGTCAATAATCCCTTGAAAAACGCGCCACACACCGCACGGGTGGCGGTTGCCGACAACTGGGAGCATCCATACAGTCGCGAGCGGGCAGCCTTTCCCGCTCTGTGGACGCGCGAGCACAAGTTTTGGCCCGCTGTTGGGCGGGTGGACAATGTGTACGGTGACCGCCATGTCGTTTGCACTTGCCTGCCTGTCGAGGCTTATGCAGCCGCAGACGCGCAACCCAGTTAGATAAAAGCTTTCGCGGTTACCACCTGTAAGCGCCTGCGGCCCAGATAATTTCGTTTGCAGTTCTCTTGGAGAAGTGTATGATATTTCCATTCGTCGGAGGTGCTATGGCGAAGGCGAGGAAAGAGGTGGAGCTTGCAGTGCGGGTTGGTAACAGACCTGCCGCACTTGGTGGAGTACTCGCCTCTGTCGCCAAGCACGGAGTCAATGTCCTCGCATACTGCACTTACTCTGACGGCAACGACCTGATCGTTCTCCTGATTACCGACAACGCGCTGGCTGCGAAGGAAGCCCTCCAAACGGCTGGTTTTTCCTGCAAGGCGAATTCTGTTGTGCTTGTCGGTGCCTCGGATGAAGTTGGCGCGGCGGCCAGGATCGGCATGCATCTGGGGATGGCAGGGGTCGAGATTCTTTACTCGTACGCCTCCTCATCAGGTGGCGACCAGTTTGTCGCGGTCTTCAAAACCACCAACGATGAACGTGCCATTCAAGCCCTTGAGGTTTGTCCCCAGGCGCGAGCTGCAGCATGAGGATCCGCGGAGCCTGCGACTTCCTCAACCACCCGTCCAGGTATTGTCTGGGGGACGGTTTGTCGCCGTCGCAGAACCAGCATTGGTGTTCGTGGCAGTTTTATTTGTGCCGAACGGCCACCACCATTTTTTCTTCGGCGGTTTTTCCTGAGGCGGCGGTGGTGGCGGCCGGAGTTCCTGATCCGTCATTACTCGCTCGACGCGAGGATACGTTTGCTCGCCGCCGCGCATGACCACCGTACCGTCGGCGTCGGTGACGAGGTGCGGCACCGAAAGCACGTCGGAGTACACGGCGCGATTCAACACCTTGGCGTCAGGATCCACCTCGGCATAGCTGTATGAGCGTGGGCCGCTACGGAACAACACGTGAAGATGGCCGGCTTTATCGATCATCGCGGAGGGTTCGCCCACCGAGATAGTTTCACCGAGCGGCACCATCCCGTAGACCAATTCATGCGGGTCATCCTGCACGCTCGCGTACAGCACTTCATTATGCTCGGCGCGTCGTGAGAGGAGCGCGTATGTTCGATAATCTTCGTTGGTCTCGCCGGCGGCAACCGGTAGACCCACCGTTTGCTTCCAGACTTCGCGGCCCTTTATGATCGTGAACTTGACCGGCGGCGAAAGCGCATGCCTGCTGCCGCCATCAACCACCGCCCGCACGGTAAAGGTGCCGCGTTGGCGAAGGTCGTAGTGTGGTAACAAGTCAACCGTGATGCTCACGGTACGCCCGGGCGCTATCTTCACCGGGTCGAAAGCCAGTTGTTTACCAACCGGCGAAATCGTCGCGCTGGCCTCGTCACTGATCAGGAAACTGAGCCAGGAGGTCTGGTTGTCGTCTGCCAGTTCGATCGTGCGGCCGGAGAAATTACGGACGTTGACCACCACGGGTACCGCTTCGAAGAGTATCAGCGTATCGCGTTCCATGGTGAGTTGCACCGAGATCTGGGCATGAGCACTCCATGGCACGATCAGCGCAACCAACAACGCAAGCATGGATCGACGCATGATGGAAACGGTAACATGTTGACGGAGACCCGAACAAGGAAAATGCCACGTCATCGAGACCTTCCTGCCAGCGCACTCAGCGCGGATCGAAGCGCTATCCGATGGGCCGCGGCGCGCTGCTTCAGCGGAAAATGTACGGGCGTTTCACTGCCGAGGATATGGTCGGTGGAATTCAGGAACAGATGATATGCCATCGGCCAACGGCGCCGGCGCTTCAGCGTTCCGACGTTCGAGGCCCGACGAATCAGGCCTAAGCCGGTTGCCTGGTTGCCATCGATCATCTTGTGACGATCGATGGGAATCACCCGGCTGACCGCCTGCACAATGCGTTCACCGATAAAAGGCGGCCCTTCGCGCAGTTCGTAAAGATAGTATCCCGACGCATCCACATCTTCATGCAAATCGAGCGAGAACACGAAACGCCGGCCTTTTACCAACCTTTTGATCAGTTCCGCTTCGAGGCAGTCGGTGTCGCCACGAAATTGGCGGTTGATATCCTGGCGCTGCGCGTTGCGACGTTGGTTGCGCTCCCAACCGTAGGGATTGATGCACGGCAGGACGAACCAGTTCCGATTCCACTTCGCCCATTCGCCGCTCTCCAGCCAGCGCAGAGCGCCTGCGACACCGCCGGGTTCCTCGCCATGGATTCCAGCAGTGACGAGAACCGTCGGGGCGTCTTTGGAAATACTGCGCCGCAAACAGAAGAAGGGGTATCCCGAAATCTCCCCGGCTTTTTGGACGCGCCATTCGCGACGCGGCAAAGCCCGCAGTCGTTGCACGATCTCGTTGTAATCTCGGACGCGACCCACGGCGAACTACTGTGCCATCGCCTTGAGAAATTCCTTGTTCGTCTTGAATTTGGCAAGACCCGTAAGGAGCTTCTGCAGGGCTTCGACGGGCGGCGCGCCACTCAACGCGCGACGCAGTCGTGTGATCGCCTCGAGATCCTTCGGCGCCAGCAGCAGTTCCTCGCGACGCGTACCGGAAGCGTTGATGTCCACTGCGGGCCAGTATCGCTGCTCGGCGATTTTGCGGTCGAGCACCAACTCTGAATTGCCCGTGCCCTTGAATTCCTGGAAAATCAGCTCGTCCATCCGCGAGCCGGTTTCAATCAACGCAGTGGCGATGATCGTGAGTGAACCACCCTCCTCTGCTTTGCGGGCCGAGGCGAAAATACGGCGCGGCTGCTCCATCGCGCGAGCATCGAGACCGCCGGTCATCGTGCGGCCGGTCGAACCGATATAATTGTTAAACGCGCGCGCGAGGCGTGTGATCGAGTCGAGCACAATGAAGACGTCCCGTCCGAATTCGACCAGCCGTTTGGCCCGTTCAATCGCCATCTTGGCAGTGCGAACGTGCTCTTCAATGGTCTGGTCGTTGGTCGAAGCGATGACCTCGCCGCCTTTGACCGAGCGACGGAAATCGGTCGTTTCTTCCGGACGCTCGTCAACCAACAGCACCATCGTGTGAACCTCGGGATGGTTGGTGATCACCGCGTCAGCGATATGGTGCAGGAGCGTCGTCTTGCCGGTACGCGGCGCCGCCACAATCAAGCCGCGTGTGCCTTTACCGAGGGGCGCGATCAGATCGAAAACGCGCGTCGTATAACGGTCCCCAACAGTCTCCAAATTGAACCGCTCATTCGGGTTGACGCTCGTCAGCTCGTCAAACTTCTTGAGGCTCGCCCACTTTTCGGGTGGCTGGCCGTTGATCTTGAAAATCTCGGCCAGTTGCGGGCTGCCTTTCTTGGGCGGCACGGCCCGCCCGTCGATTTCGAGACCCGGTCGCAATTTGAACTTGCGAATAACGTCCGGCGACACATAAATGTCGTTCGGGCTGATCTGGAAGTTGCGCGCGGGGTTGCGGAGGAATCCGAACCCCTTCTCGCCCACTTCAAGGACGCCCCGGACCTGGCCTTCGGTTGATTGTTGCGGTGGAGGTTGCGGTTGTGTTTGCGGCTGTTCTGTTTCGTTCACAGTGGTTGCTCTGCCCGCGTCGAACGCAGGCGTATGGTTTTCTTTGTCAGGTCGTGTACCGCTCTGATGTGGCGCACCGTGCGCGTATTGGCCCGCATGAGGATCGAGTGCGTGATGGCGGTGTGGCCGATGAACCGCACGCCCGGCAGCAACGGGCTGTCACTGATACCCGTCGCGCAAAACATGATACCATCCCCCTGCGCAAGGTCCTCTGCGTAGTACACTTTGTTGAGTTCCTCTTCCAATCCTGCCTTGATCAATTGCTTCCGCTCGGTTTCGTCGCGCGGCCACATTCTCACCTGCATGTCGCCGCCCAAGCATCGCAACGCCGTCGCTGCCAACACCGCTTCGGGCGACCCGCCGACGCCCACGTACAAATCCGTGCCGCTATCGGGCAGGCTCGGCGCGATAGCGCCCGCCACGTCCCCATCGCCAATCATCCGCAACCGCGCGCCGACTTTGCGGATCCGCTGGACCAACTCCTCATGCCGTGGTCGGTCGAGCATCGTAATGGTCAACTCGTGCACCGGCACATTCAGGATCTTCGCGACCAGCAGCACGTTCTCCTCGACCGGCGCTTCCAGCTTCACCTGCTCGACTCCCGTCTTGAGCATGTAATTCCGCACCCGCGGCCCGTACGCCAGCTTCTCGCAATAAAAGCTCGGCAAATTCTTCAGCGCCTTGCCCAAACCGTCAAACGCGCTACCCGCCGCCAGCACGGAAATCACATTCGGCAATCCCTTCGAAATGTTCGTCGTGCCGTCCACGGGATCCACCGCAATGTCCAGCGGCACGACTCCCGGTTCCCAGGTCCCAAGGTGTTCGCCAAGAAAAATCCCCGGCGCCTCATCCTTGATACCCTCGCCGATGACCACTTCGCCGCAACACGGTATCAAATCGAACATACCGCGTATCGCATCGCACGCCGCCTGGTCCGCGGCGTTCTTGTCGCCCTTCCCCATCCACTGCGAGGCGTTCAACGCAGCAGCTTCCGTCGCGCGCACCAGGTCAAACTCAATAATGCGCTCCAGATCGTGAATCGGCTTACGACTCAACTTCGCCATGAAAGAGTGTTGCTTTAGTGCCTATCGGGCTATTCCGCGTTCAGACTTGCGACAGAAGTCGATGAAATGCTCCAGCTCGTGGCTGGGCGGAAGTTCTGACTGTATCTTATCCAAGGCATTGCTCACTGTCAACCCCGCTCGACACAATATTTTAAAGGCCTCCCGAAGCGACCGCTGGGCCTCTTCCGGTACCCCGTTGCGTTCCATCCCCACTTTATTGACCCCGCGCGTCTCCGCCGGGTTGCCATCGGCCATCATATACGGCGGCACATCCTGCACCACCTTGGCGCACCCGCCAATGATCGACATCGTGCCAATCCGACAAAATTGATGAATCGCCGCCAGTCCTCCAACAATCGCAAAGTCTTCCACCACAACATGTCCCGCCAGAGTCCCGTTGTTGCTGAAGATCACATGGTTACCAACAATGCAGTCATGCGCCACATGCGAATACGCTAAGAAATTGTTGTGCGACCCGATCCGCGTATACAGTCCGTCCCCCGTCGCCGTATGCACCGTCACATGCTCCCGAAAGACGTTGTCCGACCCGATTTCCAGGTAAGTTTTCCCCCCAGAATATTTCAGGTCCTGCGTCTTCAACCCGATGCTTGCAAACGGAAAAAACTCGCACCGCGCCCCGATCGTCGTCAGCCCATCCATCACCACATGCGAATGCAGCCGGCACCCCTCCCCCAGCTTCACGTTCGCCCCCACGACGCAATACGGCCCAATCTCACAGCCGCCACCAATCTCGGCATGAGAATCAACAATCGCAGTAAGATGAATCTTTACCGTCATACTAAAGTGAGCTTTGGAAGCCGAGTCTGCGAGGTGCCACACGATGTAACTTCACGGCAAAACCTCATCGCTTGGGGCAATGCCATCAGAACTCCCCGCCGCACTTGTACCGCAACTCATTCATTAGGTCAATGCCAGCCTTTCCCTCCGAATTGTAGGGCAACCGGCCCGGTTGCCGCTTCGGTTTCCTCCCGCCTGTCATGCTGAGCTTGTCGAAGCATCTCTGTCGTGCCGCCCTCCTATTGTGCGCCGGTCTCCCGACCGCGCACATAAATCGACAGCACGTCTCCATAGTGCCCAAACGAACACAAAAACCACCCAACTCCCCTCGTTTACTCTCTCAAAACCCCGTCACGGTGGGTTCGTTTTGGAAAACAAACCCACCGTTTTCCGGTAGATTTTTATCGTGTAACCCATTGTATCGCAAACCGATAACTGCTGTTTTCCGTCCCACAATCGGTGGGTTCGTTTGGTAGAATGGCACATTTCTTTCGCGTTCCGTACAGGAACGCATCCGCCATAGCCTTGGCGAAGGCGGAAGCGGAAGCGTCCTCGCGACGAAGGGTTGAACGTTGCGTGTCCGCCGTAGCAGCAGCAAAGGAGGAAGTGTTCATCAGTTCCCCCGACTATACCCGCCCGCCAACCTCATGTCCAGCAAAATTATCGATTAGCGATACAGCGGTTCATGTTCCATTGTAGGGCGGGATGCCTGCCGTATAGGTATACCGCTGTTGCGTTGTGTGGCATGTCGTGTCGGCCAGCGCCATCTCAATTTCCCCGCTTGATTCACGCGAAACCCTAAACAATATTCCAACAGCCCGGGAGGCGGCGCACCCAAGGCCAAAGGCGAACCTCCCCGCACAACGTAGAAAGGCGATTCCTATGCGATACAGACTTTTGGGCAACAGCGGACTTCGAGTTTCAGAAGCAGCTCTCGGCACCATGACCTTCGGCGATGACTGGGGCTGGGGCGCCGCCAGGGACGTCTCACGAAAAGTGTACGACGCCTTCCGCGAGGCCGGGGGCAATTTCATCGACACCGCCAACCTGTACACGAACGGCACGAGCGAATCGTTCCTCGGCGAGTTCATGAAAGGCCACCGCCAAAGCGTGGTGCTGGCCACCAAATACACCAACGCCGCTCCCGGCACCGACCCGAACGCCGCCGGCAACCACCGCAAGAGCATGATGCAGTCCGTGGACGCGAGCCTCAAACGTCTGCAGACCGACTATATCGATCTCTACTGGGTCCACATCTGGGACCAGATCACGCCCGTCGAAGAGGTCATGCGCGGACTCGATGACCTGGTTCGCGCCGGCAAGGTGCTCTACGTCGGCATCTCGGACGCCCCCGCGTGGTGGATCGCGCAAGCGAACACCCTCGCCCATCTGCGCGGCTGGTCATCCTTCATCGCAATGCAGATCGAATACAGCCTGATTGAGCGAACGGTCGAACGCGAGTTGATCCCGGTAGCTAAGGCGTTAAACATCGGCGTGACCGCTTGGTCACCACTGGCCGGTGGCGTGTTGACCGGCAAGTACCACGGCCACGGGTCGTCCGAACAGGCACGAATGAACACCGACATGATGAAGCAATTCATGCCAGAGCAAGAACGCGCCGACCGCGTCGTCGTCGCCGTCAAGAAAGTAGCCGATCAGACCAGTCGCAGCCTGGCGCAAGTCGCGCTCGCGTGGCTCCGCCACCGCCCCGTCCCCGTCGTCCCCATCATCGGCGCGCGCAAGCTCTCCCAGTTGCAGAACAACCTCGCCAGCCTCGACCTGACTCTCTCCGCTGACCAACTAAAGACCCTCGACGAGTCCAGCCAGATCGAACTCGGCTTCCCGCAGAGCATGTACGCCAAAGAGTTGGCCCGCACCTTCGCCTACGGCGGCCTCCGCGACCGGATCGTGGCCTGAGCGCATTCTGATCGACGACTCACTTCAATTCTTGGGCCCGATCATCCCCACCCCGGGAACACGCCGAGGCGGGTTCGAGTCTTACGTGGGGAGTCCTTTTTGTGCTTTCCTCGCAGTGTTCTCAAGGGTTTAATCGGGTATCTACACTTAACACCTAAGGAAGGAATAGTGACTCGTATGCGACACATCTGTGCCATGCTTGCAGGGCTTGGGGCGCTTGCCACTGGGTGCAGTAGTTATCCCAGTAGCAAAGTTGATGATCATCATCAGGTGGCGGCAATGTTGAATCCTTTCACTAGGAGCGCGCCAGTTGTCGTCACCAATCCGGAGTATCCGGTGGTAGCGAACAGCACGATGGAGCAATTGACGGCAGGAACTGCCAAGATCGTTGGAGAAACTGAAGCAACGATTTCTTCCTTACAACAAGGGCTCCCTGAAGTCCAAAAGATTTATCGGGGCACTGTATACGCGGTAACCGAACAGGATGGTTGGTTCTTTTACGCCACGTCAATTGCATTCGACAAAAACACCTATCAACCAGTGGCTTTCATTTCGGGATATGCTATTAGACGAGGTGACCGAGCCATCCTTGAATGGAGTATCTTACATAACAGGTAGTTTCTTGGCGGTAACCGTCGGAAGCTCAAACCGCAAGGTTCTCAAACCGTCCAAAGCGGGGAACCAAGTCTCCCGATTTGAGTGCAAACCCGATTTTTGCTTTCGCGGCGATTGAATTAGAGGTTTAGGCCTTTGCTTTTAAGGGGCAAGCCCGGCAATCAGGGCGCGCAAGAAATAGGCGGCATCCTCGTCCGAAAAGGGGTCAGTCCGCTTTTCGTTATCTGCAATGCCTCGCCTCCAGGCTCAACGGCCTTACAGCATCAACTCAAAACTTCCCAAATACCTTGGGAAACACTCGACTTGCAACCGCCCAAATGTTATCCATGCTTTATCGGCGGCGTCGGTTATGAACAAATCGATTCATGTCGGGTTGGCTGCGGGGAAAACATTCCTCTTAATCATTCCCTTAAGTTTGCTGGTTCTGGCTGCTTCGCCATCCAACGCCGGCGCACAAACCTTGGCCACTCTCTATTCTTTTAGCGGTCCCCCGAACGATGGGTTCAGACCGAATGCGCTGATCCAGGGTAGCGACGGCAATTTTTACGGAACGACCAGGTTGGGCGGAACGAACGACTACGGCACAGTGTTTCGGATCAGTCCCGACGGCAATGAGACGAATCTCCACTCTTTTGGCGGTTCCTCCGATGGGATGGAGCCATTCGCCGGACTCATGCAGGCGAGCGACGGCAATTTCTATGGGACAACCCCCGTCGGCGGGTCGAACAACTTGGGCACAATATTCCGGATCAGCCCGAGTGGCACCTACACCATGCTCTATTCTCTGGTTCACTCTCCCACCCCTGCGTCTGCTCCGTGTAGCCCACTGATACAGGCCAGCGACGGCAATTTCTACGGGACAACCGACAATGGCGGGACTTTCGGCACCCACGGCACGGCGTTCCAGATTACTCCCAGCGGCACTTACACCACTCTCTGTTCCATCTTGGACACTGGGATCGGTAGTGGGTTGTATTCACAACCTGCGCTGGTACTGGGCGGCGACGGCTATCTCTACGGCACGACCTTCCGCGGCGGGTCAAACGGCCAAGGCAGTGTATTTCGGATTACTACCAGCGGCACGTACACGAGTCTGTACTCCTTTGGCGCCTCCTCCATCGATGGTACCGCCCCAAATGGCTTGGTGCGGGGTAGCAACGGCAAGCTCTATGGGACCACCGCCCAGGGCGGGACGTACAGCAACGGAACCGTGTTTTGCATCACTCTCACCGGCAGCTATTCCAATCTGTACTCCTTTGGCGGAACTCCTAACGATGGCCTGGTCCCGCTGGGCGTGCCGGTGCAGGGTAGCGATGGGAATTTTTACGGAACGACCTACTACGGGGGGACGAGCAACGTGGGCACCGTTTTTCGGTTCAGTCCCAACGGGACCGAGACGGTTCTTTGTTCCCTCGCCAGCTTGGCACTCGGCTCCTTTTCTCCCTCTCCCCCCGGACTGGTGCAGGGGAGCGATGGCATTTTCTACGGGACGACCGGGAACGGCGGTGCGAGCACGAACTGTCCCGGCGGCTGTGGCACGGTATTTAAATTGACGGTTCCTCTCAATCCGCCAGCCAATCAGATCTCCGCAGTTCAGGTTACCGGCGCTGACGTAGCCTTCTCCATCCCCTCGGTAGCCTGCGAGACCTACCAATTGCAGTTTAGCAATTCCATGAATCCGACCAATTGGATCAACGTCCCCGGCGTTTCCGTCACCAACAGCCTCGGCGCTCTGCTGACCTTGACCAATTCCGGCAGCGCCATCGGACCACAAAGGTTCTATCGGTTTGACATAACTCCATAGATAGTATGGACGTTATCTAGCCATTCCGCCCGCCACCTTGCCGACTCCTTCGGCTCCGGCAATCAGGGCGCGCAAGAAATAGGCGGTATCCTCGTCCAGGGGTTGTCCGGTCTCCGCTTCAGCCGCTGCAAAGACCTTCCCCTCACCCGCGCCGAACGCCTCGACCAACTTCGCAGCCTGTCGCATTTTATCGGTGTGCTTGGTGAACTCCGCCCGCGTCGCTACCGTGGAGTCGTGCCCTCCCACATAATAGGCGGCATCGAAGGCTTGCAGTGTGTCGAGTAGCGGGAGCAATTGCTGGGCAGTGTAATAGCGTTTGGACCCATCAACGGCGTCACACAGGCAGTCGCCCAAAAATAGCACGCGATCCGGCAGGATGAACATGACCGACGAATCCGCCGCGTGATCGCCACCGACATGCTCAATCTGGCATGTCACGGCGCCCAATCGCAATTCCAGCGAATCGCAAAAGATGATGCCAGGTTCGGCGATGCGTATGGTTCGAGGCGCGGGCAATTCCGCTTTGATGTTCTCCGCACCTGCGGCAGTTTGTTCGCCAAGCGCGATCTGCTCTTCAAGCCCTGCATCGCTCCAATCCAGAGTTGCCAGTTCCGCGAGCTTCTTGGCAGTCAGGCTCTGGGCAATGACCGGTGCGCCGATTTCGGCCGCGCCGAATACGTGATCCCAGTGCCAGTGTGTAAGCGCGACATAGGTGGGCGGCGAGATTCCCTGCGCAGTCAGTTGGTCGAGGAACAGGCGTGCATGAGCGTCTGAAGCGCCAGCATCCAGCATCAATATGTCATTCGTGCCGACGACTGCGCACAAGGATGGGCGATCCGGCTTGGCGGGCGGCATCCAATAAACGCGAGAGCTGATTTGACCGAGGGCAGTTTCACTCATTTGTTGCCTAACATTAGTTATGTGACAAACTCGGTTGTCTTTTTGCCGGGGCGATATGCGCCTGTGGTTCTCAAGGTTGACAACATGCTATTGCCACGTCCGCTGCAACACGATGTTAGCCGGTCGCAAAAGAAAACACACGCCATGCATGCGGATTTCCAGGACGCTTGAACTCTGTCGCTGCGCCACCCGTGAACTTTGCGACGGCGCTCATCCAAAACGCAAGCGCACTTGGGTTTCCCTCGGAAACTCGAACGATCCATCGGCCCGGAAGGCGATTCCAAAGAAGGGCGACGGCGCGCTGGCCCACGCCCGAGCGCCGGTAGCGACGAATCACGAAGAACTCGGCGACATCGAATACATTCGGGTCATCCGTCGCCGGCGAGCCACGTGTGGCCAGGGCGAATCCCACGACACGGGCGTCGCATTTGATGAGGAACGGGAAATAGCGCTCGGGCTCTGACCAATAAAGCGCAAGCTTGCCATACCCGAAGCGCCCGTCTGGTTTTAGCTCGATGCTGGGGAATGCCTCACTGAGGTCGTGAATGTACAACTCAAGAAGATTCGATAGCAACGTGGCGTCAGCCAATGTCGCTGCCTCGAGAACAATTTCGTGTGAATTTGCCATCTCAGTCTTTGCGTCCAGCTAACGAGTGGAGATACTACACATTAGAAAGTTCAAAGCGCAAGGTTCGCAGACCATCCGGTGTGGGGACAGTCTTCTGTGCTTTCCTCGCAGTCTCACCAGGCGTTTAATCATGAACAGGCGAGAATTGGCAACCGTTATCGGTAGTCATCGGGGTCATAGTCATCGGGGTCAACTCAATACTCTGGACACATTTCGCTGACCACTTCGCCCGCCACCTAGCCGACGCCTTCCGCTTTGGCGATCATGCTGCGGGGGATTCCCATTGTGCTTCACTTACTCTTCCGTTAGGAGTTTAATGGAGTCCGGTCATTTGGACGAAGAATCATGGAGCACTTTCAGGGATACGCTTGGGGTATTGCGGTTCCGGTCGCCATGTTCTCTTGCATGGCTGCGATGTTTGCCGTGCACGCCGGATTGGTGGTGGGTGTCTTTCTGTCTTTTCTGGCGTTCTTCGTCCAGTCGTTGAGACGCATCGTGCCCTACTTGTCGCTAATGCCTCTCTGCGCCGCAGTCGCCGGCTGGGGCGCTCTCTTAGGATTCTGCCATGTTGCTGGCCTTCATTTGGACATGGATCAGGTCTTGCGGGCAATGTTCATCGGCCCATTCGCGAGCTTTACTCTCGGCTCTTTGGCAGGAGCGGGCCTCGGCTACTCGCTTGCAAAATTTCTCAGCCGCTTGCTACCACGCCCAACCATTCCCCTCACCCCACCGCAATCCGCGCCAGTGGCTCACTGAACACATCGCCCGCCACCTTGCAGACTCCTTTGGCCCCGGCGATCTTCACGCACGAAATCACGTCATCACATCAAACCAATAAAACCTTTTCAACACCGTCGCCCCACCCGCAAGCGTTGTCGAGTTTACTTCCGATAATGATTTGGTAACGTGGACACGCGTACCGTACAATGCCAAATGCATGATACCGGCACAATTGACAGTCAGAAACCAATGACGGTCACCAAAGAAGAGGTTCTGACCAAGGTCCCCGCTGTCACGCTTCTCTTTTGGATCATCAAGATCTCCGCAACCACCCTCGGGGAGACGGGCGGCGACGCGGTTTCGATGTCGATGAACCTCGGTTATCTGGTCGCCACGGGGATTTTCGCCGTGGTTTTCATCGCTGCGGTCATTACCCAAATTTACGCCAGGCGGTTTCACCCCTTCCTTTACTGGGCCACGATCATCGCCACAACAACCGTCGGCACAACGCTGGCCGATTTCGCCGACCGTTCCCTGGGAATCGGTTATGCGGGCGGCTCGACTCTTCTCTTCGCGCTGCTCATGGGTTCCCTGTTCGTTTGGCATCGCACTCTCGGTTCAGTGTCAATAAGCACGATCGTTTCTCCAAAAGCCGAAATGTTTTACTGGGTAACGATCATGTTTTCCCAGACCCTGGGCACTGCCCTGGGCGATTGGGCAGCCGATACGGCCGGACTCGGCTACGGCGGAGGTGCTGTGTTGTTCAGCACACTCCTGGCCCTCGTCGCTGTCGCCTACTACTGGACGAAGATATCGCACACCGTGCTCTTTTGGGCCGCCTTCATTCTCACCCGGCCCCTCGGCGCTGTCTTCGGCGACCTCCTCGACAAACCCGTTGCCAATGGCGGCCTCGCCCTGAGCCGCTACTCCGCCTCGGCCGTTCTTCTGGTGTTAATCGTCGCTTGCGTTCTGATTTTTCCTCAAAAGGCCGCAGAACGCAGCCACTGAGCGGCCTTGGTTCATTATAATTCGGCAGGTTACCGAGCCGGGTATCGTCGCCCTCCTCTATTAGGGCACAAGTCGGACACGGTAGAAGAGTGAGGGGAAATTCGTAGCGGCGTTGGGATCGAGACGGTTAGTGACCGTGCTAGTGGTATTCGTGACGGTGAAGATCGCGGTGAAGCCATTCGTGTTATAACTGCCACCGCCCGTGCCAGTCGTGGACTGCAACGCATTGGTTCGGCCGAGTCCCGTCATCCACGTGACCAGAACATCACTGCCGGTCCGCACCACGCTGGTGATGCGAAACGCCGAGCTGCCATTGGTAGGATCGGTACCGGTGAGGAACTCCTGCATGTTGGACATCCCATCGCCATCCGCGTCGGCATCGGCCGCTGCCGCGGGGTTGGTCGTGCTGCCAAAGTACTGGACCTGCCAGGCCTGGAACGCTGTCAATACCGTGATGTAATTCGGCTTGGTATTGGTGCTGACACCTGTGGAACCACTGACCACCAGCTTCACGGTGTTCGTGCCGGCGGCATACGTGTGAAGCACGGTGGTCGTCGTGACGTTGGTCGTGACGCCGTCGCCAAAATCCCAGAATCGATTGGTGATGCTGCCGGTTGATGTGTCAGTGAAGGTCACCGCTAATGGCTCGGTACCGTTCGTAGGACTGCCGCTGAAAATTGCCACCGGCGATGACACCACCCCGAGATTGGTGATGTTCAACGTGATAAATTCAACCGGCCACGTGAAAACGTTGGTCTGGCCCGCCGTCAATCCGGCGATCTTGTTCGAGACCCCGAGCAAGTCGCAGCGCGTCAGAGCATTGACGGTGAGGGTCTGGTTGGACACCAATCCGGCCGCGACAGATGCCGCGATGGTATTGGTCACGATCCGGCAGCGGATGACCGCAGTCGGTACCAGATTGGGCTTTAACAGGAAATACTTGCTAACGAAATCGTTCGTCAAGGCGGACAGGGTGACGCCGTCGTAAATGCAATAGTTAAACCGCGGGCTCGGGTACGTGAACACGACCTTGGTGCTGTCCGCCACCATCACCGCGGCGGTCATCACGTCGGATCCATCAAACGTGGTGACCATGTGCTGGGTGGACTGCGTAGTGTTGCCGTTGTCGAACTTGATGTTTGGCCGGTAGTCGTTGGTCAGCACGAACGCGCTCCCATTCCACTTGAGCAGTTCGGTCGCGGGATGGATTTCATATTTTCGTTCGCCCTGATGCTCGGAATACCAGCGGAAAATCCCCCGCACGACGGCTTGCGAGCTGCTCAGCGAATCAATGGTCGTAAGCTGGGCGCTCGTGGCGTTAATCACTTCGGGGACAATCGGCGATTCACTCTGGTTGCCACTGGTGGATCCCGTGCCGTTGGCGGCGATCGCCATATTGACATGAATGTCGCCATCGGAGTTGATCGAGAAACCGGGAAAAATGAACTGCCACGTGCTGGTACCGCCACCGACCGATGAATACTGCGCGTTGGCCAGGCTCGAAATCTGAATCGGATCCACTTCCCACAAGGAAGCCATCTGCGACACCTCGGCGAACGTGTTGGTGATGACGGTTTGAGCCGGCGCGCGCGACGGTAATGCCAGTGCGGCGATACCGACGAAGGCGAGGAACCGACAGGGGTTCAGACGCGTGGGCTTATTCATGATTTGATCTGAGCGTGGACGGGAGGATACTTCACAGCGTCTCAAAAGGGAAGGTAAAAATGGCGACAATGCGATCCGGAATGGCCTCCAGGTACCGTACCGACAACGGGTTCCGTCATTCTTTTGTGCCGGTGAACTTGAAGAAAAGCGAAGTGCCGTCCTTCTTCTGCCAATGGAAATTGCCGCTCGTGGTCTTGCCGTCGACCCGGCCGCCCCACCCCGCTAGGTCCTTGGCGTCATTCTGCTTGTCGGCCGCCCATTCGACGTCGGCATCTTCGGTCTCGTACCGATACGGACCCGCCTTGAACCCATGCGCCAGCATCGCCGTGGAGGTGAACCGGCCTTCAGTGAAGATCAATTCGTCCTCGAACCCCTTCGCTCCCTTCTTAGCAGATTCCTCGTCAGGTGTGACTGTGACTTTCCACTTCGTGCCATCCATGCGCTCTGCGTGTGCGGCTGGGCCGGCCACCGCGAGGATCGCCGCCAGGCAGAAGGAAAGCGGAAATCTCATGAGGAAAACTTTACAGGGCAAGCGAACGCGCAACAAGGGTAAACCACATACCCGAAACATCTTGACGCTTCGAACTTAAAGGCGTAGAAACTTGATAATATCTCATTCGTGGGATCGGCTCTCGGTTCCACGCGCCCCGTCTGCGCGATGCGATGCTACGGTGATTCGAACGGAAAGGTGGAATGTGAGAAACAATCTGGCATTACTGGCGATATCGCTCGCGGCAGTCTATAACACACGGGAAGTAAACGCCCAAAGCATTTGTGCCAGCGTGCCCGCCACAGCCGCCAACGGCGTCTCCTTTGGCAGTGTTGCCGCCGGCCAAACATACACCTACCAGGCTTCCGGAGCCGCAGGGTACAATTTCGACGGTTGCCAGTCCGATCCTGACGGCAACATCGTGGCCGGCGCCTGTGGCCCGGCCATTGGCGACAACGGTTTCAATTGCCCCGGACTCAAGGCCTTTTCCCTCGTCGGCAAAGTCAACGGCCAGTGTATCCAGTTGGGCAGCGGTGGAACCTTCGTCGCCCCGTCCTCGGGCCCATTAACGTTGTACTACAATGACAGCGGCTATGGTGACAACAGTGGCGGTTTCAGTGCCTGCGTTACCTCGACACAAATCCAGCAGAACTGCACGAGCGTTTCTGGCGCTGCGGCCGCCGGCGTTTCGTTTGGCAGTGTCGTCGCCGGCCAAACGTACAGCTACCAGGCGTCTGGTGCCGTCGGGTACAACTTTGATGGCTGCCAGTCTGATCCCGACGGCAACATCGTCGCCGGCGCCTGCGGTCCAGCCACTGGCGATAACAGTTTCAAGTGTCCCGGACTCAAGGCGTTTTCTCTCGTCGGCAAAATCAACGGACAATGCCTCCAGTTGGGCAGCAGCGGCGCATTCGTCGCTTCGTCCTCGGGCACATTGACCCTGTATTACAATGACAGCGGGTACGGCGACAACAGTGGCTCCTTTAGCGTGTGCATCACACCGGTTTCGCAGACTTGTGCGACTGTTTTGGGCACGACATCAGGTGGCCTATCCTATGGCAATGTTGTGGCCGGTCAGACCTACAGCTATCAGGCCTTGGGCGTCATCGGCTACAATTCCGACGGCTGCCAGGCCGACCCTGACGGGAACATCGTCGCCGGAGCTTGCAGCCCGGCCACTGCCGATGGCAGTTTCACCTGCCCCGGACTCAAGGCCTTTTCACTCGTCGCCAAGGTCAACGGTCAGTGCCTCCAGCTGGGTAGCGGCGGCACATTCGTCGCGCCGTCCTCCGGCCCGCTGATCCTCTACTTTAACGACAGCATCTACGGCGACAATAGCGGTTCGTGGAACGTCTGTATCACGCCTGTGCAGCAATCCTGTCCAACGGTTCCTGGCAACAGCGCCGCCGGTGCCTCCTTTGGCAGCATTGTGGCCGGCCAAACCTACAGCTATCAGGCTTCGGGCACTGTCGGGTTCAATCTCGACGGTTGTCAGTCCGATCCCGACGGCAACATCGTGGCCGGTGCCTGCCAGCCAGCCACTGCGGATAATAGCTTTACCTGCCCCGGTCTGAAAGCGTTCTCACTCGTCGGCAAAATCAACGGTCAGTGCCTCCAACTCGGCACCAGCGGAACTTTCCTCGCCCCAGCCTCGGGTACATTGACCCTGGTCTACAACGACAGTGGCTACGGCGATAACGGCGGCTCCTTCAGCGTGTGCATCAAACCGGTCCAACAGGCTTGTCCGAATGTCCCCGGCAGTGCAACCGGTGGTGCCGCTTACGGCAGTGTCATTGCCGGACAGACCTACAGCTATCATGCGTATGGCGTCATCGGCTACAATCTCGACGGCTGCCAGTCCGACCCTGACGGCAATATCGTGGCCGGTGCGTGCGCCCCGGCCGTTGGCGACGGCAGCTTCACCTGCCCCGGTCTCAAGGCTTTCTCCCTGGTCGGCAAGGTCAATGGACAATGTATCCAACTCGGCACCAGCGGCCAGTTCTCCGCCCCGGCTTCGGGACCGTTGACCCTTTATTTCAATGACAGTAACTACGGCGACAATAGTGGCTCTTGGAGCGTCTGCATCACGCCGGTTCAACAAGCTTGTGCGAATCTCCCCGCCAGTGCCTCCGGCGGTGTTCCTTTTGGAAACGTCGTTGCGGGTCAACCCTATGGCTATCAAGCGTCGGGCAAGGCCGGCTTCAATCTCGATGGTTGCCAGTCTGATCCTGACGGCAACATCGTGGCCGGTGCGTGCGCCCCGGCCATCGCTGACGACAGTTTTACCTGCCCCGGACTCAAGGCTTTCTCCTTGGTCGGCAAGGTCAATGGACAATGCATCCAACTCGGCGCCAGCGGCCAGTTCTCCGCCCCGGCTTCGGGACCGTTGACCCTCTATTTCAATGACAGCGGCTACGGTGACAACAGTGGTTCGTGGAATGTCTGCCTCGAGCCGTTACCGGAGGCGGTGCGTGGCATCGCCGTCGAAGGCAAGAATATCCGTGTCTCATGGACAACCGTCGCCGGCAGGACGTGCTATCTGCAGGCTTCCACAAACAAACTGTCTGGAAGCTTCGCGGATATCAGTCCGGCCATCTACATGCCGATTCTGGGGAGCACGACAACCAACTATCTGGATCAAAACGGAGCGCTGCAGGGTTCCGCCCGTTACTATCGCGTTCGAATCACGCCGCAATAAGCCGACTCCGCCGTATTCGCGTCTGCTTGGTATGTTTCGCGGTGAACTACCCCTCCACGACGCTAAACATCACTTCCGCTTCGCTGACGACTTCGCCGGCCACCTTACAAACGCCTTTGGCCTTGGCGATCTTGCCGCGGGCACGGCCCATTTCGACTTCGATAATGAGCTGATCGCCGGGACGAACCGGTTTACGCCACTTCACGTTGTTGGCGCTCATGAAGTATGCGACCTTGCCGGCGTTCTCGCCCGCACGCAGCATCAAGACACCTGCCACCTGCGCGATCGCCTCCAATTGCAGAACGCCGGGCATGATGGGATGACCGGGGAAATGCCCCTGGAAAAACGGCTCGTTGATCGTCACGTTCTTGAGTCCGATGATTTTCTCTTCGCCCTCGATCTTGATGATGCGGTCAACCAGCATAAACGGATACCGATGCGGCAGGACGTTCAACAACTGCATGGTATCCATCGCCTGCTCCATCGGCGTGCCCGCTGCCATCGGCGGCGCAAACGAAACCGGCGCGGGCTGCTCTTTCTCCATCACCTTCGCCAGCGCCTTCGTCAGCGCCGCATTGCAGGAATGTCCCGGTCGAATCGTGATGATGTGCGCCGCCAGCGGCCGCCCCAGCAACACGATGTCGCCGAGCACGTCGAGAATCTTGTGCCGCACGAACTCATCGCGAAATCGCAGCGGCTCGGTGGCTAAAATGCTTTCATTGCGGATCAACACCGCGTTCTCGAGGCTGCCGCCCTTGATCAATCCGTGATCGATGAGATGCTGGATCTCTTCGTAAAGCGCAAACGTCCGCGCCGGCGAAATCTGCGTCTCAAACGTCTCCGGCTCGATGGCCAAACTCAGGAACTGCGCGTCGAGTCCGGGTTTGCCGTAATGAATCGTGCAACTGATGCGCAACTGATCACTCGGCACGACCACCGCCAGTGAGTCCCCCACCTCGACGTGCACTATCTCCCGCGGCTGAAAAATCTCGCGCTTGCCTTCCTGTGGCTGGATGCCCGCGTCCTTGACTAATTTGACGTACGGCGCTGCGCTGCCGTCGCCAACGGGCGGCTCGTTCCCATCCAGTTCGATGATCAAATTATCGATCCCGTAACCATTCAGCGTCGCCAGCACGTGCTCGACAGTATGAATCACCGTCCCGTTTGTCCCAATCGTCGTCCAGCGCGTCGTGTCCCCGATGTTGCGGATATGCGGATCAATCTCCGGCTTCCCCTCAAGATCGACGCGCACGAACTTGATGCCATGGTCCAGCGGCGCGGGTTTCCAGGTCATGTTGACCTGCGAACCCGTGTGAATGCCAATGCCCGAGAATGACACGGGATGTTTGATCGTCTGCTGCTGCTTCAGCATGTGTGCCGCCCTTGTAGCATAGCCTCAATTCAGGAAGCAAGCCTGTCTCGGCCTTTGAGATTGCCTGTCTACGCTGTTTGTGCCAAAACCCCTGCATGAAACGATTGTTCTTTTCGCTTTGTCTCGGCGTGTTAGTGATAACCTCTTCAGTCGCGCTCGCCGCCGATTCGCAGGTCATCAAGATCGTCTCCAGCCTGCCGCGGACGGGCAGCGCCAACGCGCAGTCGCAAACGATGGTCAACGGCATTCGCATGGCCATCGACGAGGTCAGCGGAAAAATCGGCGATTTCACGCTCGCTTACGAAGACTGGGATGACGCCTCTCCCGAACGCGGTCAGTGGGATCCTGCCGTCGAGGCCGCGAATGCACAGAAAGCCGTCAAAAATCCTGACATCATGGCTTACATCGGCACCTATAACTCCGGCGCCGCAAAAATCTCCATGCCGATTCTCAACCAGGCCTCGCTTGTCATGGTCAGCCCCGCCAACACCTACCCCGGCCTCACCAAGCCGGGAATGGGCGAAGCGAATGAGCCGCAGGTGTACCGTCCCTCCGGCAAAATCAATTACTTCCGCGTCGTCCCCGCCGACGATATCCAGGGCGAAGTCGCCGCGCAGTGGGCCAAAGAACTCGGCATCAAGAAAGTCTTCATTCTTCATGACCGCGAACTCTACGGCAAAGGCGTGGCCGACGTGTTCAAGCGCGCCTGCGTCAAACTCGGCATCACCGTCGTCGGTTACGAAGGCATCGACCCGAAGGCCGCGAACTATCGCTCCCTCGTGACAAAGGTCAAAGGCACCGACGCCGACATGGTGTACTTCGGCGGCACGACGCAAACAAACGCCGGCCAGTTGGCCAAGGACCTCGTGTCCGTCGGCGCGCGCGCGAAGTTCATGGTCCCCGACGGCTGCCGCGAACAGGCCCTCATCGAGTCTGCCGGCAAAGACAACCTCGACGACCGCACCTACGTCACCTTTGGCGGTCTGCCGCCCAGCCAGTTGAAAGGCCGCGGACGCGAGTTTTACGACAACTACAAAAAGAAGTACAACGCCGAACCCGAAGCCTACGCCGTCTATGGCTACGAATCCGCCCGCGTCGTCCTCGAAGGCATCAAACGCGCCGGCAAAAAAGACCGCGCCGCCATCACCGAAGCCATCACCAACCTCCGCGACTTCGACGGTGTCTTGGGCAAATGGTCCTTCGACCAAAACGGCGACACCAGCCTGAAAGTCATGGCCGTCGAGGAAATTAAGGACGGCAAATTCACCCCGGTGAAGATTGTGGGGATGTAGATGCCTGCAGATGAAACACGAGAGTCTTCAGCCGTTCCTAATGAGGTGGGTACGTCAATCTCTTGCTCTTCGCAATGTGCAAAGGGGACAGATCTCAAGTGATCCTCAGGCAGTCGCATCCATTGCCAATGTTTCAAGAGCTTGAACACACGCCAGACTTTCCCCACGTCTGTATGCGGCTGAAAGTGATGTGTAATCTCGACCCTGTACGTTCCGAGGAGCCCATCGAGGGGAATATTCAGTTGAGTATTTCTGGGAACCAGTTCGCCATCCGGTCCCATTTCGACGAGCAATGTGCTGACCCGTACTGCAAACTTACCGTTGTTGTAGTTAGGTCTCGCAACCGCGCACCGTGATTGACCGCGCGCCCTCGCATCGCTAGAGTCTCGCCGATATGTCGGGCAGTGAGATTTTCCTGCAACAACTGATCATCGGATTGTCCAACGGGATGATCGTCGCCCTCATCGCCCTGGGCTACACGATGGTCTACGGCATCATCGAACTCATCAATTTCGCCCACGGCGACCTCTTCATGCTCGGCAGTTTCGCCGCGCTCACCGTCGTGGGCCTGCTCGGACTCGACCAGCTCACCGCCGGCGCACCGGGCATGTGGGGCGGTCTGTTCGTGATGCTGCTTGTTGTGCCGCTATTCTGCGGCGGGCTGAACTGGCTCGCGGACCGTTTCGCCTACCGCCATCTCCGCGAATCCACCAAACTCGCTCCGCTCGTCTCAGCAATCGGCCTCTCGTTCGTGTTTATGAACATCGGCCTGCTCTGGGGCGGCGTGCCAATGAACGTCTTCGGGTTGGGACATTCCGCCGCCTCACCCAAGGATTTTCCCGCTCTCGTCTCGAACGTCAACCTGCTTGGCCAAAGTGCCGTCGAATTCACCGAGAAAGATCTCATGGTGTTCGTGGTGACGCTGCCGCTGATGGTCTTGCTGACGTGGTTCGTGAAAGGCACGCGGTCGGGCAAGGCCATGCGAGCGGTGGCACAGGACCGGCTGGCGGCGCGCCTAATGGGCATTCCGGTGGACCGCGTCATCGGCCAGACCTTCCTCATCGGTGGCGCGCTCGCAGGCGTCGCCAGCGTCGTGTCTTCCGTCTACAACAACACGATCTACTTTCAGATGGGCTATCGCGCCGGCATGGACGCCTTCACCGCCGCCGTCCTCGGCGGCATCGGCAGCCTGCCCGGTGCAGTGCTGGGCGGCTTGGTAATCGGCCTGGCTCGGGCCTTGTGCGATCAGTATCTGGAAACGCGCTGGACGAACGTGCTGGTCTTCACCGTCCTGATTCTGGTGCTCGTGTTTCGTCCACAAGGCCTGCTCGGCGCCCGCGCCAAGGAGAAGGTCTAATGCCCGCTCCGCGCCGAATCCTTTTTCACTGGTCGTTCCTCATCGTAGCGGCGCTGATTCCGCTCATTGAGTTGGTATTACCGGGTCATCCGCGTATCGGCGACCTTCTCCGTCCGATTTTTATCATGGCGATGCTCGGGCTCGGCTTGAACATTCTCACCGGTTTCACCGGTCAACTCAACCTCGGCGTCGCCGCCTTCATGGCCGTCGGCGCGTACAGCTACGCGATTCTAACATGCGATATCTATCCCTTCCGCCTAGGTTTCTGGTCGGCGACAGCGCTAACGGTTCTCGTGGGATTAACCGTCGGCTTGTTTCTCGGCCTGCCAACGATCCGTCTGCGAGGTGACTATCTCGCCATCGTCACCCTCGGCTTCGGAGAAATCGTCGAGGACGTCCTGAAGAATCTCGATTCCATCACCAAGGGCACGCAAGGCATTAATCCCCTGCCAGGACCATCCTGGTTCGGCTACCACTTCCACGCCGAGACCTACCAACCTTGGTACTACCTCTTTCTCGGCTTTCTGGCGGTGCTCGTGCTTCTGAACCGCAACCTCCAGCGCTCACGTGTCGGTCGCGCCTGGATTTCCATCCGCGAAGATGAACTCGCTTCCTCATGCATGGGCGTCAACCCGATGAAGATGAAACTGCTGGCCTTCGCGCTCGGCGCGGCGCAATGCAGCCTCGCGGGCGCATTGTGGGCCAGCTATCTCGGCTCCAGCGGCGAGCCGGGCAATTATGATTTCCAGGTTTCGATCATCGCGTTGTGTATCGTGATCGTCGGCGGCATGGGTAACGTCGGCGGCGTGCTCCTCGGCGCACTGGTGATCATGGGCTTCAATTCCATCGTGTTGGAAACCGTGACGAACTTCCTGAAGGCGCATCAGCTTATCAGCAGTTCGAACGTGTTCACCGCGCCGGGCAACTGGAAATACATGCTCTACGGACTGGCCCTCATCCTGATGATGCGCTTCCGACCCGAAGGCCTTCTGCCATCCCGACAGTTCAAGGCCGAGGTTCATCCAAACGAACCCCACTCTCCGCCAACCTCATGAACATTCTCGAAATCTCCGACCTTACCGTGCGCTTCGGCGGCCTGACTGCCGTCAATTCCGTATCGTTGGATATTCCCGCGAAAGAAATCGTTTCAGTCATCGGTCCCAACGGCGCGGGCAAGACCACGCTCTTCAACGCAATCACGGGCATCTATGATCCCACCAATGGCCGTATTTGCTTCAACGGCGAGGAAGCCCGCCGCCCGTTCCGTTGGACAACCGCACTCACGCTGGCGCTCGTCGGCTTGATTGCGGGCCTGAGTCTGGTGCTGATCGTCAACGTCGAGCCGCTTTGGGACACGGCCATCACCTCGAATTACACGTACCAGCAAACATTCCTGTGGTCGAATGCCGTCAGTGCCGCGTCCAATTACTTTGGCGAATTGCCCATTCAACGTTTCGTGGTGCCTTTTCTAATCGGCGGCCTGGTCGGACTGGCGGGCGCCCTCGCAATCTGGCACCGCACCCGTCGCGCCCCCGAAGTCGCCGCGCGCGCCGGCATCGCGCGGACGTTCCAGAATATCCGGCTCTTTAATCAAATGACTGCTCTCGACAACGTGTTGCTGGGCATGGACAGCCAATTACGCACCAGCGTTTGGCACGCAGCCTTGCGCCTGCCGTTATACTGGCGCGAGCGGGACGAAGCCGTGCAACGGGCGATGGACATCCTGCGCTTTGTCGATCTGGATCGAGACGCTAATCAATTGGCGGAGAATCTTTCCTACGGCCACCAACGCCGCCTCGAAATCGCCCGTGCATTGGCGATGCAACCGCGCCTCCTGCTGCTCGACGAACCGGCAGCGGGTATGAACCCCGCCGAGGCGCAGGAGTTGATGAAACTGATCCATGACATTCGCGATCGCGGCATCACGGTGTTGCTGATTGAGCACCATATGCAGGTTGTGATGGGAATTTCCGACCACATCGCCGTCCTCGACCACGGCGAAAAAATAGCCGAAGGCAACCCCGAAGCGGTCCGCAGTAATCCAAAGGTCATCGAAGCGTATCTCGGGAAAGAGTCATGAAGACCCTGCTACAACTTGAGGGTGTTCGTTCCGGATACGGTCTCATCGAGGTGCTGAAGGGAATCAGTCTAACTGTTGGCGAAGGTGAGATTGTGGCGGTGCTCGGTGCCAATGGCGCGGGCAAATCCACGACGCTCATGACGATCAGCGGTATCAACCCATGCCGCCAGGGCCGCATCCTGTTCAATGGAGTGCCGATTCAGAACCGGCCGGCACACGAGATTGTCCACCGCGGAATTTCACAGGCCCCGGAAGGGCGGCGCATCTTCCCGCGGCTGACGGTGCGGGAGAACCTGGAGATGGGTGCGTTTCAGCGTGTCAATGACGAGGCCTTGCGCGCGGACGTGGAGCAAGTGTTCGCGGCATTCCCAATTTTAAAAGAACGGCAAACACAACTCGGCGGCACACTCAGCGGCGGTGAACAGCAAATGCTCGCGATCTCGCGCGCATTGATGGCGCGGCCGAAACTGCTGCTGTTGGACGAACCGTCCCTCGGCCTCGCGCCCATGATCGTCACAAAAATCTTCGACATCATCCGCGAGATCAATCGCCAGGGAACGACGATTCTGCTGGTCGAGCAGAACGCGAACATGGCCCTGCATGTGGCACAACGCGGTTACGTGTTGGAGACTGGAAAAATAGTGTTGGAAGATACGGCGGAACATCTGATAAAGAATGAACAAGTGAAGAAATCATATCTGGGAGGCTGAGGGAAATGGGCAAACCAACCGTGGCGATTGTTGGCGCGTCGGCCGACCAAAACAAATTCAGCAATAAATCCATTCACGCTCATTTGCGGGCGGGGTACGACGTTTATCCTGTCAATCCGAAGGAGGAGACGATCGAGGGCCTGAAATGCTACAAGTCGATCGTCGACATTCCCGTGACCCTCGACCGCATCAGCCTGTACCTACCTCCCGCCGTTGGCCTGAAGGTTCTCGACAACATTGCCGCAAAAGGCTGTCAGGAGTTTTGGGTGAACCCCGGCGCCGACAGCCCCGAGCTCATCCAAAAAGCGCAGGTGCTCGGCCTCAACCCCATCGTTGCCTGCTCCTTCACCGATGCACTGGCACATCACACCTAACCGATCACGGAGATCACCATGACCATACGAACTGAACTTTCCATCGTCCTGCCAAACCGTCCGGGCACCCTCGGCGAAGTCACCAACGCGCTGGCCCGGGCAAAAGTGAATGTGCTCGCCATCGACGCGTCGGGCGGCTTCGAGTACAACATCGTCCGCATCGTGCCGGATAAAGCGCCCAAAGCGCGTGCCGTTCTGCGCCGTAAAGGTCTCGACGTGGGTGAGACAAAGGTTCTCTGCATACCGGCCCAGGATAAACCCGGCGCGCTGGCACATATCGCCGACGCGCTCGGCGGCGCGAAAGTGAATATTGACTACCTCTATGCCACGGCGGGTTGCCCGCAGTCGGACGCCCTGATCATTGCGCACGTTTCCGACGCCCGCAAAGCCATCAAGGCCTTGCGTTAGTCGACTGTGTCGAGCAATCGCCTCGCACGGGTAAACACGGCGCCAAACATCGGTTCGGTCAGCTTGCCGGTGTTCGTGTTTTGGCGGCTCGGATGATAGGAAGCGATGAGCGTCGGCCGACTGTCGCCGAGTTGATAGACTACGTTGTGGGCAAACTTCGGTAGCGGTTTCGGCAACACCACGCCCTGCCGCCGCAATCCCTTCAGGTAATTGTCGAACGCAATTTTTCCCAACACGATCACCACCCGCGCATTCTTGAGACCGTTCAATTCCTCATCGAGGTAAACACTGCAGTTCTCAATCTCCTTGGGCAACGGTTTGTTGTCCGGCGGCGCGCAGTGGCAAACCGCAGTGATGTAAGAGCCAATCAGCTTCTGTCCATCATCGCGACGTTGCCAGCTAGGTTGGCTGGCGAATCCAGCCTTGTGAAGCGCGCGGAACAACCACCGCCCGGAAGAGTCGCCGGTAAACATGCGCCCGGTGCGGTTGGCCCCGTGCGCCGCAGGGGCCAAACCAATGATCAACAGGCGCGCGCGCGGGTCGCCAAGGCTTGGCAAGGGCTTCGCCCAATAATCCCAGTCGCGGAACTCGCGTTTCTTTTCGCGGCCGATCCGCTTGCGGTACGGCACGAGGCGCGGACAAAGCTGGCACCGAACGATCCGTTGGTTCAATTTGTCGTGCCAGTCCACGAGGATTCAGGCCTGGTGCGCGATCCATTCATCGCGGAACTGCTGGATGCGTTGCTGCGATTCAAAAAGCCGCCCAAGGCTGATGCGGCCCGACTCAATGGCCTTCGTCAATGCCTCGTGGGCCGCTACCGCTTTTTCGGCGGTGTGGCAGACGAGCAACATGTCCGCCCCGGCGCGAAACGCCTCGACCACAGCCTCCCCGAACAAACCCACTTCGGAGATCGCGCCCATCTCCATATCATCCGTAAGGACAATCCCGGTGAAACCGAACTGTTTCCGCAACAAGTCCGTGATGATTGTCCGGGAAAGCGACGCCGGCCGCGGCTTCTCCCCATCAAAGGCGGGATAATACCCGTGCCCGACCATGATGGCAGTGAGCCGCCTCATCAACCGGGCATACGGCACAATGTCCTCGGCCAGCATGGCTTCGCGTGTGCGCAAGATGGTTGGCAACTTCTCGTGGGAATCCAGCAGCGCACCGCCCAGACCCGGGAAATGCTTGGGACACGCGGCCACACCTTCGCGCTCCAGTCCTTCCAAAAACGCGCCGGCCCAGCGAATCACTTCGTCGGCAGTCCGGCCCCAGCAACGTTCCCGCAACGCGTTGTCTGTCTTCTCGTCGAACAGTTCAAGATCGAAAACGGGCGCGAAATCAATATCGATGCAGAACTGATGCAACCAGCGTCCGGTGACGCGTCCAAAGTCCTCCGCCTGCTCGACATTGCCGTGCTTCTTCAGGTCCGCGATCGTCGGTGCTTCCCCGATGATGTTGCGCAGGCGGTTGACGCGATTGTGTTCCTGGTCGATGGCCAGGAGTGGACGATAGGAAAACTCCGTGCGTAGCGCCTGTCCGAGAGAGCGCAGTTCGGTGGCGGTGTCGACATTGCGGGCAAACAGTATGATACCGCCGGGCTGCAGCGTATTCAGCAGACGGCGCGTATCAGCCGTCAGCTGAGCGCCAGCAAACCCGATGAACAGGTGCTGCCCAACATGTGTGTGCTGCAGGGATGCCATGTGAATTTCTGATTCAGGCGCAGTTCACTTGTAGCATTTGGAGTGACCGATGGTCAAACGCCCTGCAAGGCTCAGCGATCCGTGCATCTGCGTAATACGGACGCGCGGAGAAAAACCTGTAGCGGTTCGTCAGCGGTCTATCCGCGACCGAACTTGATTGTCGGCTCGGGATGGTCCTGGCAGGCCGCATTGGTCGGAACGTCGGTCGCGGTGTCGCTGGGTTTAACGTAGCCGTTTTGGATAAGCCAGCTTTCCACTTCCTCACCGCTTACGTCGGCGAGAATCTTCCCGTCAATCTCCAGCGTCGGTTGTAGAGGCTGGCCGCTCCGGGTCACCATCTCCTGGTAGTACTCGGCATTGTTAATGACATCGCGGTCGTCAAAGGGAAGATCGTACTTCCGCAGCACGGCGCGCACGCCGTTGCTCCATCCGCAACTCGGTTTCAACCACGCAGTGATCTTTGGTTTGCTCATAAAATCCTCATACCGACACCTATTCTATGCACGAAGAACCAACCGAATGCAAGAGGCCACCGCGCGTCGCTTGATTTATCTGCCCTCCACCATTATTGCGAGTGGCACCTAAGCTGCTTAATACGTGGATGATGACGCTGCTCGGCGAGATCCAAATCCTACTGGAACGCACCTACGGACACACGGGTGTGAATTTCGAGGATTTCCTTCTTAGCGAAAAGCGCAGCCATGCATTATCGGAGATGGCCGGTCCCAGCGCCGCGCAGATTTCAGATTTGGGGCGTGTTTTCCTACGAATTGTGGATGGCAAGCTGTGCCTGGGAATCCACTACGATTCCAGCGTGGTGGAAGCGCTGGAGAAGAACAATCCAGCCTGTGGGTTGAATGACGAGAACATCCTGCCGTTCATGGTATTTCTCGAGGAACTCGACCATGCCGTTCACGCCGCGCTAAAGTTTCGCGAAGGCGCGCGGAACATCCATAGCGAAGCCTTTGTGCGCGATCTCGAACTGCAAGCGAAGGTTGATACCTACCTGATTCTCCAGAAGTATTGCGCGTTTTTTAACAAGCCGCAACGGCTGACGGATGCGGACCGGCGCTGGTTGAGGGCCTGCGTCTTCGATCGAGAACGCCTGGCTTTTGAAGAGCCGTTGTTGGCGGAACGCTATCATGAGACGAATCGGCTGGCGCGACGCTACGTGCGCCATCTCGACGGCCTCTCGCGCACCCGCCGCACGACGGAGATCCGCCGCTTCCGCAAGTTTTCCTATGGCCAGAAACGCGACCGGGTCGCGGTTGTCTGTGCTCACTAGGGTCTGACTGCGCCATCCCTGCGGCAGGTTTCGGAAGAAACTTCTGGCATTCTGCGGCGCATTTTATTACCACCGTAGCTGCATCCATGAATATTTTGCTGCGGCTTTTTACCTCCACGCTCGGAAAGAAGTTCCTGATGGCCATCACTGGCGCCGGGCTTTTGCTGTTTGTGATCGGCCATTTGGTTGGAAACTTGCAGATCTTTCTCGGCCCGGAATCGATCAACCGCTACGGTCACTTCCTCCAAACGACGCCCGAGATCCTCTGGCCGGCTCGTATCGGATTGCTGGCGTTCGTGATTATCCACATCTGGGCCTCCATCTCGCTGACCATCGAGAATCGCGCGGCGCGCGCCACGGGTTATGAAGTAAAGGAACTGGTGGCAGCCAGCACCGCTTCCCGAACCATGATCTGGAGCGGACTGATTATCTTCGCCTTCGTGTGTTTTCACCTCGCGCATTACACCTTGCTGGTCGTTCACCCGGAGTATCGCGACCTGATGGATACCCAGGGTCGGCATGACATTTATCAGATGATGGTCTTCGGCTTCTCGAGCTGCTGGGTTTCTGGGTTCTATGTCCTGGGTATCGGCCTGCTCTGCATCCATCTCAGTCACGGCACCAGCGCGATGTTCCAGTCGCTCGGACTGAAAAACGCGGCCTACGAATGCGTGATCGACCGCCTGGCGAAGGTCATGGCGGTCCTGATTTTTCTCGGTTACATCTCAATCCCGGTCGCGGTGTTGGCCGGGGTGGTGAAATAACATGAAACTCGACGCCCGAATTCCTTCCGGACCGCTCCCGCAGAAGTGGGACAAGCACAAAGCCAGCATCAAGCTCGTCAATCCGTCCAACAAACGGAAATATGAGATCATTGTCGTCGGGACGGGGTTGGCCGGGGCTTCGGCGGCGGCCTCCCTCGCGGAGCTTGGCTACGGCGTCAAATCGTTTTGCATTCAGGACAGCCCGCGCCGCGCGCACAGCGTCGCCGCGCAAGGCGGTATCAACGCGGCGAAGAATTACCAGAACGACGGCGACAGCGTCTTTCGCCTCTTTTACGATACGATCAAGGGCGGCGACTTCCGCTCGCGCGAGGCCAATGTCCACCGCCTCGCGGAGGTCAGCGTCAATATCATCGACCAGTGCGTCGCGCAAGGCGTGCCGTTCGCGCGTGAGTATGGTGGCGCTTTGGCGAATCGCTCATTTGGCGGCGCGCAGGTCTCGCGGACATTTTACGCGCGTGGCCAAACCGGCCAACAACTCCTTCTCGGCGCGTACCAGGCGCTGATGCGGCAGGTCGGTCTCGGGCAGGTCAAGCTCTTCCCTCGAACCGAGATGCTCGAGTTGGTGGTCGTCAACGGTCACGCCAAGGGCATCGTGGTACGCGATATGGTCACCGGCAAGATTTCCTCGCACTCCGCCGATGCGGTCGTGCTGGCCACCGGCGGCTACGGCAACGTCTATTATCTTTCAACCTATGGTCGCGGCTCTAACGCCACGGCGATCTGGCGCGCGTACAAGAAGGGCGCTACTTTCGCCAACCCCTGCTTCACTCAAATCCATCCGACCTGCATCCCGGTAACCGGCGATTATCAGTCGAAGCTGACCCTGATGAGCGAGTCGCTGCGTAACGACGGCCGTGTCTGGGTGCCAAAACAGAAGGGCGACAAGCGTTCCCCGGGTGAGGTTCCCGAAGGCGAACGTGACTATTATCTGGAGCGCAAATACCCCAGTTACGGCAACCTCGCGCCCCGTGATATTTCTTCGCGCGCGGCAAAACAGGTCTGCGACGAAGGCCGCGGGGTTGGCGAGAGCGGCCTCGGGGTCTATCTTGATTTTGCCGATGCGATCCAGCGGCTCGGCATCGACAAGATTCGGGAGCGCTACGGCAATCTCTTCGACATGTACCACGAGATCACGCACGAAGACGCTTACCACACGCCCATGCGCATCTTCCCGGCGATTCACTATACGATGGGCGGCTTGTGGGTGGACTACAATTTGATGAGCAATTTGCCGGGACTTTTCGTGATCGGGGAGGCGAACTTTTCCGACCACGGTGCGAACCGCCTCGGCGCCAGCGCGCTCATGCAGGGGTTGGCGGACGGCTATTTCGTGCTCCCCTACACCATCGGCGACTACCTGGCCTCGCAAAAACCCGGTTCGCGCCCGAAAACGGACGCCGACGAGTTTAAGCTGACCGAGTACGAGACGACCGATCGCATCAAGAAGCTGCTGGCGGTTCGCGGCACGAAAACAGTGACGGATTTTCACAAGGAGCTGGGCAGGATTTTGTGGAGTCACTGCGGCATGGCGCGCAACGAAAAGAGCCTGAAGGAAGCCCTGACCCGGATTCCCGCGCTCCGCGAAGAGTTCTGGAAAAACGTGAACGTCCCCGGCAGTGGCGAGGACCTCAACCAGTCCCTGGAGCGCGCCGGCCGCGTGGCGGATTACCTCGAGTTGGCAGAGTTGCTCGTCTATGACGCGCTGATGCGCGACGAATCGTGTGGCTGCCATTTCCGCGAGGAACACCAGACGAACGACGGTGAGTGCGACCGGAATGACGCGCAGTATGCCTACGTCGCGGCGTGGGAGTTCACAGGCGCCTGCAAAACGCCCACCTTGAACAAGGAACCGCTCGTTTACGAGGAAGTGCACCTCGCGCAGAGGAGTTACAAGTAATGAACGTCAAACTGCGAGTGTGGCGGCAGAAGGACCCGGAAAGCGCCGGCGGTTTCGTTGCCTACGAGGCGAAGGATATCAATCCCAACATGTCGTTCCTCGAAATGCTCGACGTGATCAACGAAGATCTGACCAAACGCGGCGAAGAGCCGATCGCGTTCGACCACGATTGCCGCGAAGGCATTTGCGGCATGTGCTCTTGTGTCATCAACGGTGAACCGCACGGCCCGGAGTACAAGGTCGCCACCTGCCAGACCTATATGCGAAGTTTCCACGACGGCGAAACCATCACCGTCGAACCATTCCGCGCGAAGGCATTTCCATTGATCAAGGATTTGGTGGTCGATCGCACCGCGTTCGACCGCGTTATCCAGGCGGGAGGATTCGTTTCCGTCTCCACCGGCTCGGCACCCGACGGCAACGCGATCCTCGTACCGAAACCGGACGCTGACCTGGCGATGGACGCCGCAGCTTGCATCGGCTGTGGCGCGTGCGTGGCAGCCTGCAAGAACGCCAGCGCGATGTTGTTTGTCGCCGCCAAAGTTTCGCACCTGAATCTCCTGCCGCAAGGTAAGCCCGAGAAAGACCGCCGCGTCCTTGCCATGGTGACACAGATGGACGAGGAAGGTTTTGGCGCATGTACCGTCACCGGTTCCTGCGAAGCGGTCTGCCCCAAGGGGATCAGCCTGAACTTCATTGCGAAGATGAACCGCGATTACTTCGGGGCCATCTTCAGGGCTGGCCCGAAACCCGTAGTTGCCCCCGAGGCGTAAACCCTACGTTGGGTTGTTGAAGTGGCCAAGCGAGCGCTGTTTTTTCATGACGAGCACCATCGCGGTGCCGCCAATGAGTCCAAAACCCGCCATCGTGGGGTACCAAACGCCCCAGCCAAATTTGTCAATCAGCCAACCGGTTGCCGGCAGGAAAATTGTCATACCGAAATACTGGAAGGAATCGATTACGCCGGAAGCAAAACCGGCCATTTTTCGGCCCCCAATATCCATGGGTGCTGCGGCGCCCACGAGTGAGTGCGTTGAGTTAACCATCAGCGAAATCAAAATCAGGAAGAGGCAGCCGAGAAAAACGCCGCCCCGCGTGGGACCTACTACTCCGGAGTAAATCACCACGGCGGCCAGGCCGATTACAATGGCCTGGAGGAAATACAGTCCCATGGCGACCGGCGAACGATGTCCCTTGAAGAACCTGTCGGAGACGATCCCTGAAAGCAACGAGCCGACCACCGCCACCATGGGTACCGCAAATCCCAGCGTCCAGACCAGGGCGCGCGGTTTGTCCTCTGGGTTCAACTTCAGTACATCGTGGAAATACAACACCGCCAATTGGTCGGAACTGCTGCGTACAGCTCCCGTGCACGCGTAGGCGACAGCATAAAACCATACCAGTGGGTGCGTGAAGACTGTCGTAAAACATTTGCGAATGCTGATTCGTACGCCGCTACTCGAGTCTACTTCGTCATGAATGAGGCCCGGCCACCCGGCTTCTTCGGGAGTCTCTTTCGCACAGAAGGCCACGATGACCGCACACACCGCAGTGATGATGGGTGGGATGCGGAATAGCCAGCGCCAGTCACCCTTGGCCACGGTCCAGGCGCCAATCGTGAAGCCCGCCAGAATAAGCGGTGCCAACGCGCCAATCGATACCTGGCCCAACTGAATCATGAAACCAAAGATCCCGGCAAAGGTTCCCCGCTCGTTGCGATTGAACCACGCCGCGTTAATCTTGATCATGCCCGGCGCGCCAAACGATTGGAAATACCCGTTCATCAGCCAGATAAGCGCGAAAGTCGTAAACGTTCCGGCGAACGAGGCGAAACCGTAGATCAGGTTGATGATGATTGTCCCGGCCGCGCCGATCAACATCGCCGCACGTCCTCCGATACGATCCGTGATCAGGCCGTTGACGAGCTGGCCGATCCCGTAGGCCAGCGACCACGCGCTCAGAATTCCTGTGATCTGGAACGTATTGAACCCAAATTCATGAACCATCCCCGTCGTCGCAAATCGAAAATTATAGCGGCAGACGTAGTACGAGGCGTACATGAGCCCCAAGCTCACCCAATTCAAGCCACGGCGGGGACGAAAGCCAGCGGGATATTTGTTGCGACCGGTAGGAGAAGGCGAAGTCTGGTCCATGAATTCTTTTTTGCGCGAAGCCCTGCCTCAAATCGTGCCGAGACGGTAAACGGACTGGCTCAACAAAGTCAAAGAAAATTTGACCGTTTTATGCCGTTAACGACGACGATTCGCCAGGATGAGACGAGCCAATTGTGCGGCCGTGGCGACCGCGGCAGCTACATAAGTCAACGCGGCAGCGTTCAGGACACTGTTAACACCCTGAATCTCGTTGCGGTTGATAAGGCCGCTGGTTTGCAGGATCATCTTGGCCTGGGAACTTGCATTGAATTCAACCGGCAGAGTGACGAGCTGGAACACCAACAGGATTGCGTAGCCGATGATGCCAAGCTCGATCAGCAGCGGGCTGCGGAATAGGAAACCGATCAGAACGATGGGCCAAACAAATTGCGAGACGAACATCGTTGCAGGAACAATCGCCGACCGAACCTGTAGCGGCGCGTACAGATGCTGGTGCTGTATCGCATGACCCGTCTCGTGCGCGGCAATACCGAGGGCCGCAATGGAGTGGCCATCATAAACATCTGGTGACAGCGCCAACGTCTTCGTCCTCGGATCGTAGTGGTCACCCAAAAAACCATCCGCGCGGGTGATCTGGACGTCATGGATTCCAGCGTCGGCCATCAATTCTGCTGCGGCTTGCGCGCCGCTGCGACCGGATTGCGCTGGCACGCGCGAGTATTTGTTAATGGCCGACCGCACCATGACCTGAGCCACCAGGCCTGGTACCAAAATCAAAAACAAAAGAAAAAGTCCGATTCCCATATCCACAGTATCTCCGACAGCGGACAATCTAGCCCGCAGCACCTAGATTTCAAGTACCTTTGGAAAACGCGCGAGATTGCGCGCGCCATTCCGCTGGACCACCGCGACATCTTCGAGGCGTACGCCGCCAATACCCCAATAATACAAGCCCGGCTCCACGGTCACCACGTGGCCGGCCCGCAACACCTCAGAGACCGTGCTGACTCGTGGTCGCTCGTGCACGTCCAGCCCGAGGCCATGGCCTGTACCGTGGAAGAACCCCCGCATCCGTCCATGCACGCGGCCGGTTCTGTAGCCCCCATCGATGAATAGTTGCTGGATTGCGCCGTGAACATCCCGGCCGTTTGCCCCGGCGCGCAGCTTCTGGAAGGCAAGCTGTTGGGCCATGCCGACAACCGCGTACATTTTCTTCACCGCCTCGGTGGCGCGCCCGCGCACGACGGTCCGTGTAATGTCACCGCAGTAGCCTGTGTGCGTGTCCCGTGGAAAAATGTCGAGGATGATCGTTGCGTGCGCGCGGAGTGGACCATGACCACTTTCGTGTGGGTCGCACCCCTGATTACCGCAGGCGACGATGGTGTGCGACGCGATACCGCCCAGACCAGCGATGGTCGCGTTGATGACACCCTGGACATCCTCGGCCATCAGCTTCTTCCCGCGCCAATAGAGGAATCCTCCTCGACCGATACGGCTCAACCGCAGGACGTTCACAGCGGACTGCACCCCGTGTTCCGCCAGGCGCATTGCATCGGACAGCTTGGAGATCTCCGTCGGCGTCTTGATCTCGCGCTCGGGGAAGAAAGGGTTGGGTTTCACGCTGAGGCGAATGCCGCGCAATTGTTTTGCGAGGCCAATCGGGAATGAATCCGGCACTTCCACGTTACGAATCTTGAAGTCACGCAAGACGCGGTTGAGGATGTCGCTAAAACGCGGCTGTTTCACGCCGGCCAGTTTCAGTTGTCTTTGATAGGCCCCAAAAGAAAGCACGCGGTCCACCTGCGCTTGTTTGCGGGCACGGTCGATTTCCAGGTCGCTCATCACGGCGTACGTCCGGCCGCGCACCTCGAACCAAATGAACGGGTCAGGCACGAACATGCGTGTGGCATACAGCATGTTCGCGTCCCGTTCGCTATCGGCCACCATCAAGCGTGCGGTCATGGATTACCTCCTGCTCCCAAACCCATTGACGGGGCAACCTCCAGTGAAAAATCGCTCGGTTTGCCGGACTGCAGTTTATAGTACGCCAGCGCCGCGATCATTGCGGCATTATCAGTGCACAACCTTGGCGGCGCGAACAACAACCGCAAGCCGTTATCCGCACAGCCGGCGGTCAACGCTTTGCGGAGACGACCGTTAACGGAAACGCCTCCTGAAACACTCACAGTTTTGACGCGCCGTGAGACGGTGGCTCGCAGGGTCTTGCCAACGAGCACATCCACCACCGCCTCTTGAAAGCTTGCGCAGACATCCTCAACGCTATGTTGTGGGTTCTTGCGCAGAAAGTAAAGGACGGCGGTCTTCAGTCCGCTGAAACTAAAATTGTCACTCGCGTCGTGCAACATGCTCCGTGGAAACCCTATGGCAGCGGGGTTTCCCTTCCCGGCAAGCTTCTCGATTTCCGGGCCGCCGGGATAACCCAATCCCAAAAGCTTGGCGACCTTGTCAAACGCCTCGCCGGCCGCATCATCGACGGTCTGCCCGAGGATTTCGTGTTCTCCGATCGCCGTTGCGTGGGCGAGAATGGTGTGCCCGCCCGAGACAATGAGCGAAACCATTGGGAGCGCATCGGTCGCGCTATTCGCCAGGAGTGGCGAGTAAAGATGCGCCTCAACATGGTTGATGCCGACGAACGGCTTTCCCGTGGCGAAAGCGACGCCCTTGGCCGTGTTAAGACCTATCAACAACGACGAGGCCAGGCCCGGGCCATACGTGGCCCCGATGGCGTCGATCTGTTCCATGGATGTGTGCGCTTCCGCCAGCGCTTGCTCGATCACCGAGTTAATCAATCGAAGATGGTTGCGTGAAGCGAGTTCGGGCACGACGCCGCCATAGGGGCGGTGCAGTGAGATTTGCGAGCTGACAACGTTGGACAGTATCTCTCCGCCGTCGCGCACGACCGCGGCAGAGGTTTCGTCGCAGGAGGTCTCGACGCCGAGCACGTTCACAGTGTTGCGCCCGGCACGCCTTTAGTCCGCCGTCGCGGCGGCGGTCGTCGCGGTCGCCTTCACATTCTGTTTGGCAACCTTCGCCTGTTTGGCGAACAGTTTGACACCCTTGATCACGTCGACAGCCCGGTCGAGCTGGAGATCCGCGATGGGCGCTGTCTTTTCCGTGCTCTCTGTCTGCGGCAAACTGGCGGTGGCGCGTTGTTCCAGCAGCTTGCGCTCGTCTTCCTCGGAAACAGGCACCATGATGTCCGGCGTGACACCGTGTTCGTGAATGACCTTGTGACTCGGTGTGTAGTATTTGGCCGTCGTCAAGCGCACCGCCGACCCGTCCTTGAGTTGGAGGATGCTCTGGACCGAGCCTTTGCCGAAGGTGGTTTCACCCACCAGCACCGCGCGACGCAAGTCCTGCAGCGCGCCCGCCACGATCTCGCTGCCGCTGGCGCTGCCGGCGTTGACGAGGACCACGACGGGGTAGGCCAGTCGTTTCTTGCCGCGCTCAGAGCGGTAAACGACCTTCTGCGCCGGGTCGCGCCCTTCCGTGGACACAATCAATTCCCCCGCCGGGATGAATTCACTGGCAATCCTCCGCGCGGATTCAAGCAGGCCGCCGGGGTTATTGCGTAAGTCGATGATCAGCGCGTCCATCCCCTGCCCTTCGAGTTTTGCGAGCGCCTTTTCGAATTCCTCGGCGGTCGGCTCGTTAAACTGCGTAATCCGCACGTAACCGATGCCATCTCCGAGAATCTTCGCGTCCTTGACACTATCCACTTTGATCTCGGCGCGTTCGATGGTGTAGTCCTTGATCTTCTCACCGGGATCCTTGGCTTTGGTACGGAACATGGTAATCGTGACCTTCGTGCCCGGGTCGCCACGCAACTGCCGCACCGCGTCCTGCAGGCCCATCTTCTCCGTGACCTTGCCGTTGATCTTGATAATACGGTCGCCGGGCAGCAGCCCGGCCTTGGCGCCAGGAGTATCCTCCATCGGCGCCACGACGGTCAGAAAACCTTCCTTGGACATGCTGATGACGATACCGATGCCGCCGAACTTGCCCTCCGTGTCCTCCTTCATGTCTTCGTATGCCTTGGGCTCCATGAACTGGCTGTGAGGGTCGAGCGAGTTGACCATCCCCTTGAGGGCGCCGTACGTCAGGTCCCGGTACGACACGGCATTGCCGTCCACGTATTCCTTGCGGACCAACTCCATGACCTGGGTCATGAGTTCCATCTGCGCGTACGGGTTGTCCTTTTCCTGCTTGCTGGAAGCTTCCGAGTAGATCCGCGCAGCGATGGCGAGGTTGATTCCCAACAACACCACAATCAACACGACGGTGATACGTTTCATGCTCATAAAATGTCTCTCAAATATTCGTTTACTCTACCGCAGAAAGGACATTCGCTCAAATACCCATGCGGCGAGCCGGCGATTCGGTTACCATACGACCCCCGGGAGAACGAATCAAGCGCATCCTTCAATTGATGGCACCGGCGGGCGGAACGACCGCCGTGGGAGGCAGGCGAGGGCTTTCCTTTTCCTCTTCGGCAATCTCCACGACTTCATCATTTTGGAAAGTGATGACCTTATGCCCGGCCGGTTCGCGTCGATAGCTCACCACTTGTTGCAGTTGCCCGTTACCATCATGGGATTGCGCATAATGCGGCAGATACCTGTAAACGGTGTAAACCCATCGCTCTTGCTCGCCCTCGCGCGTGCGTAGTCGCGTGGTGCGGTCCGGCTTCCCGAGGCTGGCGCGTACCTCCGCGCGTGTCATCGTGGCGGTGACTTCATGGCGCTCGATCAATTCGCGGTGCGCCTGGGCTTTTTCGCGGCGTGCCCGTAATTTATCCACCAGCCCCACGGGCGGTGCCTCCAATGCTTGCGCGTCTACCCAGCCTCGCGCGGCACCCGTCGCGATCCGGGCGGCCACATAATGCCGGGTTTCTCCCAGCGCGACGACTTCCACCGCCTCCCCTGGCGCGAGGTAGGCTCGGACGCTGCGCGGGTCGCGCGAAAAAGTGATGGGGGTACGATAGAGCGTCCTTAGGTAAAGGACGGGCTGCTTCCACTCGTCAAGGTAGAGAACGTCGTCGTAACGAGTCTCGGCGGCCGGGAGCGCCGCCGCTCCGCACAGCAAGCACAATACTGCGAATGTTGATCTCTGCCAGCGCATGAAGAAGTCTTCGACTACTTGACCAGCTCCAGTGCCGCCTCGCGAAAGCCGGCCAACTGGCGGGCTGTACGACCTTCGAGGTAACACCGAAATACAGGCTCCGTTCCCGAGGCACGAAACATCACCCAACAACCGTCACCAAGCAAGAATTTATATCCATCCGTTGCGACAACGTTCCTGACCTTCTGTCCAGCGAACTCATTCAGCCCATTCTTGAATCGCTGCAGCAGCTCTTCCTTCCGCTCCTGGGTCACATGCAGATTGATGCGGTCGCTGACGATCCCGCCGGCGCGCTTTTGAATTTCCCATAAAATCGCGCCGAGTGCCCTGCCCTCGTAAGCGACCAGTTCCGCCATCAACAAGCACGCCAGAATCCCATCCTTTTCCGGCACGTGTCCTTTCACACTCAGGCCTCCGCTCTCCTCGCCCCCGACGATGATCGGCTCGCTTTCCATCAATGCGCCGATGTATTTGAAGCCCACCGGCGTCTCATGCACCTTGACCCCGAACTCCCGCGCCACCGCATCTACCAAATGGCTCGTCGCCACCGTGCGTACGACTGCGCCGGTCCAGTGGCGGTTCTTCACCAAATGGTACAGTGCCAGGGCAAGAACCTGGTTCGCGTTAATGAACGTGCCGTCGCGATCGACAATGGCGAAGCGGTCGGCGTCAGGATCGAGCCCCAATCCAAGCACGGCCTTCGTTTTCGTCAGGCGCGCCAGTAGTTCGCCCATGTTCTCGCGAATGGGTTCGGGATGACCGCCGCCAAAGAGTGGATCCGGATGCCCGTGCAGCGCGTCGACTTTCCAGCCATTGCGCGCGAGCAATTCATCGAGATAGCCGCGGCCCGTGCCGTACATCAGATCGACTACGACCTTCTTCGGGTGCTTCTTGAGTGTAGTAAAATCGATGAGTTTGCGAAGTTGAGAGAAATACCCGGGTAGTGGATCAAAGATTCTTACGGCCTTCGATTGGCGACTGGCAGGCAACCGCTGACCAGTCAGTGCATTCGCCCTTGCCTCAATTTCCTTCGCCGTTTCGGGTGAACAGGGTGCGCCATTCGATTCATTGAACTTTAAGCCATTCCATTCGGCGGGATTGTGGCTGGCCGTAATGTTAATGCCACCGCTCGCCTTGTGGGCGCGGATCGCATGCGCGATGACCGGTGTCGGCGCATCGCGATCAGTCAGCAGGACCTCGAACCCGTAACCGGCCACGATCTCGGCACAGCGGGTGGCGAAAGTCCGGGACAGAAAGCGCGTGTCGTGGCCGACGATCAACAGTTTCCTGGCCTTGGCTGGAGGGTTTTCGTCCAGTTGCTGCGCGATGGCGTGCGCGGCAACCTCAACATTCCCAAACGTGAATGTGTCACTGATGATCCCCCGCCAACCCGATGTGCCAAATTTGATGACCGACATGATACGGAGATTATCGCGATTGCCGCGCGCGCGTCTAGACGAATGCGAGCGGCAGATGCTATCCTGATGACGGTAACAGGCCATGTCACAGGAATCCGCCAATTCCGCTGCGTCCCAGATTGATCTTCTGTCCACAAAGGACGGTTATGATCTTTGGGCCGCGATCTACGATGAGGACGGCAATCCCCTGATCGCCATTGAAGAACCGTTGGTGGATCGATTGCTCGGCGATGTTCGTGGGCTGGCCGTGGCGGACATCGGGTGCGGGACGGGACGGCACGCCGTACGTCTTGCGTCGGCGGGAGCGGCTGTCCACGCGCTGGACTTTTCCGCGGCGATGTTGGAGCGGGCGCGAACAAAGGCGCAAGGGTTGAACATCACCTTTCTCGCGCATGATTTGGCCGAACCGCTACCTTTTACGGACCAATCCTTCGATCGCGTCGTCTGCGGATTGGTGATCGATCACATCAGCGACTTGGTTGGGCTATTTGGGGAGATGCGCCGCATCTGTCGTCCCTCCGGATTCGTCGTCGTCTCGGTCATGCACCCTGCGATGATGCTGCGGGGAGTCCAGGCCCGATTCCACGACCCCGCGAGCGGACGAGAAATTCGCCCAGCCAGCTGCCCGCATCAGTTAAGTGACTACATCATGGCGGCGGTTCGAGCCGGGTTTATCCTCGACCACTTGAGCGAACATGTCGTCGATGAGGCGCTGGCGAACCGTCTGGAGCGCGCGCGGCGTTACCTGGGCTGGCCGCTGCTGTTCCTGATGCGACTTGTACCAGGGAACAAGCAAGTGCCTGCGCTAGAAAGCTTGCAGTCTCCCGCTGGCCAATAGCGCCAGCAATCCCGCGCCCAGAATGAGTCGATAGATAATGAAAAGCCAGGTGGTGTGACGCTTCAAGTAGTTCATCAGGAACGCGACCGCTCCGTAGCCGACGACGATGGCCACGACGGTGGCCACGACAAGATTCCGTCCCGCGCCCGGTACGGCGAGGAGTTCGTGACGGTGATGCACAAATTCCAGGACACCCGCGCCCAGAAAGGACGGCAGCGCCAACAGGAACGAGAACCGCGCGGCCGTCTCGCGTGTGAAACCGACGAACAGTCCGCCGGTGATGGTCGAACCCGACCGCGAAGCTCCGGGAATCAGCGCCAGGCATTGCACCACACCCACGATGATCGCGTCTGTCCACGTGATGTCTTTCATTCCCCCCAGTTTTGTCCCCGCCGCGACACGAAAGCGCTCCAGGTACTCCGCGACGATCAGCGCCAGCGCCAGGCCGATCTCGGCGAAAGCAATGACGTACAGTGACCGCAGGCTGGTCTCCACGTGCTTTTTGAAGGCCAGCCCCAGCACCATGATCGGCAGCGTTCCCACCACGATCATCCACCCGAGCCGTGCGTCATGGTCGTCAAACAGGCGGCCTGTTTGCGCGCCGCGAAGCATCGCCGCCGCGATACGAACAAGATCATGCCAGAAATACGCCAACAAGGTAACGACGATGGCCAACTGGATCACCGCGGTGAAAGCCGTACCGGGATCGGTCCATCCCAGGAAGGCCGAGACAATGCGGAGATGCGCGGCGCTGCTGATCGGCAGGAATTCCGTCAAGCCCTGGATGAGGCCGAACACGGCTGCCTGGAGCAACGTCATTGGCCTAGCTGAGCCGCGCGAAGGTCTTCTGCAGAAGTTCGGTCGGCGAGGCATTTTCCGCCCGCGCCTTCGAGTCGGCGATCAGCTTGGCCTCCTGGGCATTCTTGGTGGCGCGCTGTTCCTGGTAGAACACGCCGAAGTAGCCGGGGAACGGCGCCATCGCCAGCTTGTACGCGGCGATTTCGTCGGTCACGTTATGGTCCGCGGGCACCAGGTTGAATGCGCCACCCTTGCGTGGGTTGGCGGCGTCGAACGCGCCGGGATAAAACTCGGTGCATTCACTCAAGCATTCGATGACCGAGAAACCATCGTGCGCCATCGCTTTCTCCATCATTTCCATGACGTGATTCGGCAGATGCGCATGCGTGCGGGCAATGAACGTTGCCCCTGCGGCGATGAGTTGTTTCATCGGGTTAATCGGATGATCCACCGCGCCGGTCGGATCGGTCTTCGATTTGAAACCGAGCGGCGAAGTTGGCGAAGTTTGTTTCTTCGTCAAACCGTACACGAAGTTGTCCATGATGACATAGGTCATCTTGACGTTCTTCCGCGCGACGTGGTTGAGATGGTTGCCACCGATGGAGAAGGCATCCCCATCGCCGCCGAACACGAAGACATGCAGGTCCGGCCGCATCATGGAGACGCCGGTAGCGAACGGCGCCGCGCGTCCGTGGAGAAAGTGCACGCCGTACGCGTTCACAAAGTACGGGAAGCGCGACGAGCAGCCGATGCCAGCGATACTCGTGATCTTCTCGTGGGGCAATTGGAGTTTTTCCATCATTTTGAAATAGATGGAGAGAACGCTGAAGTCGCCACAACCCGGACACCACGTCGGGTGGTCAGCGACCAGGTCCTTTTTGGTGTACTTCGCGCGATCGGTCAGTTTGATTTCTTTAGCTTGAAGATCTTTGGCTTCGGCAATCATGGATTTCCTTGGGAGAATCAGGCGCTAACGAGCGCGGGCTCGACAGAGTGTTTCAATTTTTCGTTCATACCGTTCAGAATTTCGCGCACTTTAAAGGGCAGACCGTCCGTCTTGTTAATGCCGCGAATCTTGTCAGTGCAGTACCGCGCCCGCAAAAGCGCGGCCAGTTGGCCGTAGCCATAGAGTCCTTCATCGTTGATCTCCACCACAAAGACGTGATTGAAGCCGTCGAAGATCTCGCCGATACCGGGCTGAAGCGGTTGGATGTAGCGAATGTTCAATGAGCTGACGCTCTCACCCGCCGCGCGCGCCTTGTCCACGGCTTCGCGAATCGGGCCGTGCGATGAACCCCAGCCGACGAGCAACACGTTGCCTTCCGCTGGGCCGTAGGTTTCCGCCTTGGGCAAGCGTCCGGCGAGCACCTGTAGCTTGCGGCGGCGTTTGGCTACCATCATCACATGATTGGCGGGACGGCTGGCGGGATGCCCGGCCTCGTCGTGTTCCAAGCCGGTCACCACCGGATATTTGCCATCAACCATCGGGGTGCCCGGCGGCGCGTGGTGCGCGATGCCGTCGGCCGCATTCTCGTAAGGTTTGTAGTTGGGTCCGCGTGCCGAGAAATCCGGGCTGATGTCCTGCGTCAACTTTGCAAGGTCCGGCATCTCCCAGGCCTCAAACCGCGTGGCCAACGCCTGATCGGAGAGGATGATCACAGGAGAGCTATATTCCCGCGCCAATTTCGCTGCCTCCAGTGTGGTGTAGAAGCAGTCTTCAACCGACGAAGGCGCAAGCACGATACGCGGTGAATCACCGTGGCCACCGAAACAGGCGATATTGAGGTCGCTTTGCTCGACGCTGGTGGGCAAACCCGTGCTCGGGCCGCCGCGCTGGACATCGATGATGACAATGGGCATTTCGGCCATTACGGCCCAGCCCAGAGCTTCGGTCTTCAATGAAAGACCGGGGCCGGAAGTTCCCGTGAGCGAAAGGTAACCCGAATAAGAGGCGCCGCAGGCCATTGCGATGGCCGCGAGTTCGTCCTCGGCCTGCATAAAAATGCCGCCGTACTTCGGCAGTTCCGCGCGCAGGATTTCCATGATGCTCGACCACGGCGTAATCGGATAACCGGCGCCGAAACGAATGCCCGCGGCCAATGCGCCGTAGGCGATGGCCTGGTTGCCGTCCATGACAACCTGCTTGCGCGTAACGCGGTTGCTGGGAGCTACGAACTCAAATGTGTCGGCGACTTTGCCGATGTCATAGCCGTAGCCCGCGTTGAATGCACCAATGACATTGCGAATAACGTCGTCGCCCTTGCCCTTGTAGTAACCTTGCAACATCGCTTCGAGCTTGGGCACGTCGAGATCAAACATGCGCGCAATCAACCCGAGCACGAACATGTTCTTGCCCTTGTCTTTCGCGGTGCCGCCGATGGCTTCGACTGTTTGCCCCGTGATGGGCACACCGATCGCGCGATAGCGCTTCTCGTTGGGATCGGGCTGCACGTTGTCGCTGTCGTAAATGAGGATGCCGCCGTCGCGCAACGTGCTGATGTGATCGTTGTAGGAATGCTGGTAGAAGGTGACGAGAATGTCCACGTCGTCCCCCGCGCTGAGCACTTCGCCTGTGCCGAGACGCACCTGATAAATACTGGGACCGCCCGAAATCGTCGCGGGGATCGTCATGTAAGTGATGACGTCCTTGTCCGTACGCCCGGCCAACCGGGCCAGGAAACCCCCAATCGCCTGAATGCCGTCCTGCGAATTGCCGGCAAACCGAATTACCGCGTCCTGGATTCTTCGCGCACCTGGAGGCCGCTGGCCACCCGGCGCTGCGGAGGAATCTGCCACTTTTTCATCAATCATCTTTGTTTCCTTGAAAGACTACCCTTCTGCTGAAGTCACACCCGAGACCGAGTCTCTACAATACAACAAGACACACGACTACGCAGGGAATATTAACAAAGGACTGACCGCTGTCAACCACGAGACCGCTTGGGTGCAGGAAAAGCCATTGACCGTGCGGAAAGGTTGCTATATTTTGCGGGTGGTTACCCACAAAACTCGTCATGGCTGAGAAAACCAGTAGCAATATCGATCCGCGCGCCAACGGCTTCTACCAGAAGGCGCTTGCGGCCCTGGAACGCAACAACCTCGATTATGCCATCGAGATGCTCATCCAGACCCTCAATATCGAGCCAAACTTCACCAAGGCACGGGAATATTTGCGGGCTGTGCAGATGAAGAAAACGGAATCGGCTGGTGGCTTGAAACGTATGTTCACCGGCGCCAAGCTTACCCCGCTACTGACCAAGGCCAAGATGGCGGTTCAGAAGAATCCCAGTGAGGCCATGACCCTCGCCGAACAGGCCTTGACGGAAGATCCCAAGAACTCCCAGGCGTTGTGGGTTCTCGCGGAAGCTGCCGAGGTTGCCAAGCTTCCCGAAACAGTCGTCCAGACGTTGGAGACGTATACGCGACTGAATCCCAAGGATACCAAGGCGCTGCATTGGCTGGCGCGTTCCTACAAGGAAACGGGCCAGCATGCGCAAGCGGGCGAAACCTATGACCGACTGTTGCAGATTAATCCCAATGATTTTGAGGCGCAGAAAGGCGCCAAGGATTCGACTGCGGATGGCGCGATGGCCGGTGGCGGGTGGGAGGAGAGCACCACATCCTTCCGTGACAAGCTCAAGGACAAGGATGAATCCATCGCGCTGGAGCAGCAGTCGCGGATGGTCCGCGCTGAGGACATGCTGGAGAACCTCATCAAGGAGAAACTCGAGGCACTCGCCAAGGAACCCGAGAGCTCTGTTATCCAGCGCGAACTGGGCAAACTTTACGTGCAGCGGGACAACTACGACGAAGCCCTCCGTTATCTGGAAGGGTTGTACGCGAAGGAAGGTGGCCAGGATCCCTCACTTGAGAAGGAAATTGGCGACACGAAGATCAAACGCCTCGAATTCAAAATCACCGGACAGAAGAAAGAACTCGCGCAGAAGCCCGGCGACCCGGCGCTGACCAGCGAGATCGCCGCCCTGGAAGCCGAACTCGACCAACTCAAACTCGGCGAAGCCCAGCGCCTCGTCGAACGCTACCCGAACGACCTCATGTACCGTTACGAACTGGGCACACTGTATATCAAGATCGGGAATATCGAAGGCGCGGTCGAGCAATTGCAGAAGTCTCGCAACCAGCCGCAGCGGCGAGTCGCCTCCCTCAATCAGCTCGGCCAGTGCTACCAGCAGATGGGCCTTCCCGATATGGCCATCGACACGTACAATGAGGCCATTACGGAACTTCCGGTCATGGACGGATTGAAGAAGGACTTGCTGTACAATCTGGGCAACGCCTACGAGCTCATGGGCGATCAAGAGAAGGCGCTGGCCGCGTACAAGGAGATCGCCAAAGTCGATTTCAGTTACCGCGACGTGCGCGAAAAAATCATGCGCAGGCCTCCGCCGAAGCAGTAGTAGTTCGACGGCCTTGTCAGTCGGTCAGCAGATGAACACGCAAAGAGCAACCTTTGCTCTCTCCTTGGCGACATTGTGCCTCGTTGTCGTCCTGCTCGTTGTTGTTCTCCGAAGAGAATCGCAGAATTCCATCACGCCGGCTTCCCAGGGGCTGTCGGACTCTGAGTCCACTGGGCTCCCGAAGCATTTGGTACAGCCACCCCAGAATTCGCGGGGATCTTCCCTCACTCTTCCTGTTCCGGCCAACCAGACGTCCTCACGTAACATACCGCGAGCAGGTGGCGCCGTTAACGTGCCACCAGCGAAGCCTGAGACCCAAACAGAGCCTCCCGTTTCCCCACCGCCTTCGAAGGGGTCAACCGGCGCCGCTACTCCGGTTGTCGTGCAGGTCTCTCAAAATGGCGCGACGATCACCGGTAAAATTCAATGGCTGGGGGCGGTTCCGAAACTCAGGAGAATATTCTTCGATGCCGATCCGCACTGTGCGCAGATGCATCCCGACCCCGTTTTTGTGGAAAATGTTGTCGTCAATGAGAACGGGACACTCCGCAACGTTTTTGTGTATGTGAAGGAAGGGCTCGAAAGTCTGGCCTTTGAACCGCCCAAAGCTGCCGTGACACTCGAACAGCGCGGGTGCCTGTACCAACCGCACGTTCTGGGAATCATGGTTCACCAGCCGTTGAAGATCTTGAACGATGACAATACGCTGCACAACATCCACGCATTGCCCCACCTCAACCGCGAATTCAATGTAGGCCAGCCCAATCAGGGCATGTCCACCGTTCGCGCCTTTGACAAGCCGGAAGTCATGATCCCGGTCAAATGCGACGTTCATCCGTGGATGAACGCCTACATCGGCGTGCTCGAACATCCGTTTTTTAACGTCACGGGAGATGATGGTTCGTTTCGAATCGAAGGCCTGCCGCCAGGCAGCTTTCTTGTAGAGGCATGGCACGAAGTTTATGGCGTGCAATCGCAGTTGGTGACTGTGACGGATCAGGAAACGAAGGAAGTTGGCTTTACCTTTGGCAAGAACTGAGACCGAGAATTAGTCCGTGTCGATTTTGGCCCAGAGGCCGCGCAGATCGCGCATCCCGACACCCTGCCCTTCACTTCGATTCAGAAGAACGGCCACCATCCCCGCCGCTTCGGCCCCGCGCACATCCGCCTCGTCGCTATCTCCCACATGAACGGCTTCGTTCGCCGGAACATCCGCCTCACGGAGCGCCGCCTGAAAGATCTTTGCCCCCGGCTTCTCAACTCCCACTTCGCAGGAGATGGTCATGGAATCGAAGTAACGGGCCAGCCCAATCTCCCCGAGCAACGGGCGCAGGCGCTCGTCCCAATTGGAAATGACGCCAATATGCAGGCCGCGCGCGCGGGCTTCGCGTAGCGTCTCTTTGACGTCGGGGAAAACCTGCCATGCGCCCGCGTGGGCGAAGGTTTCGTAGAGTTCCTCAAAACACGCCTGCTTCTCCTGCCCCAAGGTGCGGAAGACAACTTCGCGCCACCAGTCCTTGCGAGAAACAGTCAATCCCGGTCGTTTCAGCGCGGCCCATGATTCGCGGAATGCCCGTTCCATCTCTTCCGTCGTGGTCGTCATCCCGTGGCGATTGGCCACCGAGGCATAGATGGCGCCCACTGATGGCCACGGACGCAGCAGTGTGCCGCCCACGTCGAAGAACAGGGCTCGCACGCATACACCGCTCACTGCAATACCAACTCCGTCCGTGTTTTCGCCCTGGTCGGGTGCGCGAACCCGAGCCGATCCAGCGCTTCACCGACGAGGAACAGCGAACCGGTGATGACGATGGCTTCGACATTCTCACGTTGAGCCTGCGCATACGCTTCCTCCAGGCTGCCTGCGACGGTGATTTTCAACCGGGGATTTGCAGCCATGCACCAACGCGCCAACTGGTCCGGATCGCACGTGCGTTCGCTGTTCACAGGTACGCAAAAGATGCGCTCCGCCAGAGGCGCAAGGATCTGGCACATCTGGTCGTAGTTCTTGTCCCGCAAGACGCCGATGATGAGCGTCAGTTTCCGGCCGGCACAACGCTCCCGTAGCGTTGCTGCCAGCCGGTCAGCCGCGGCAGCGTTGTGCGCTCCGTCGAGTACCACGGTCGGATTGTGGTTTACGATTTGAAACCGCCCGGGCCAGGTCGTCTGCGACAGCCCATCGGTAACCTGCGCCACGGTGACGGGCAGCCCGCACGCTTCGAGGGCCGCGATGGCTGTGGCACAGTTGATCGTCTGGTGGGCGCCGAGTAACGGGACCGTGATCGGGCCATAATCGTGGCGCGCGCCCGTCAGTTCGACACGCTGGCCCTGCTCGTCCTCGCTGAGCCGCGTGGCATGAACATCCTGGCCAACTACAGTAAGCGGGCAGCCCTGGGTGGTTGCTGTCGCCCGAATAACGTGGAGAGCTTCTTCAGCGGCGGAAGCAGTGATAACCGGAACCCCCCGCTTGATGATTCCGCATTTTTCCGTTGCGATCTCGGAGAGCGTCTCGCCGAGATACTGGGTGTGGTCAAAGGCAATGTTGGTGATCACGGAAACAAGGGGTGTAACCACGTTCGTCGCGTCCAAGCGACCGCCCAACCCGGTTTCCCAAACAACCACGTTGATCTTCTGCTGCTGAAAATGTTGGAGCGCCACGGCGGTGACCACCTCGAAGAATGTGGGCGCGCGAAACTCGGGATGCGCGGCGACCCTTTCCAGAAGTGGTTTGATCTGCTCCACCAGCCGCACTACGTCAGCCTCGGCAATCGGCTGGCCGTTGATCTGAAACCGCTCACAGAACGACACGAGGTGCGGCGACGTGTAGAGCCCGGTCTTGTAGCCGGCCTTGGATAAGACCGCGTGGAGCATCGCGGCGACACTCCCCTTGCCGTTCGTGCCGGCGATGTGAATGAAACGCAGCCGACTCTGGGGGTCGCCCATTAAGCGCAGTAAATACCGCATCGTCTCCAGGCCCAGTTTCTGGCCAAAGAGACGGATGCCGTAGAGATAGTCGATGGTTTCCGGGTAGGTCATAAGTACTTCTTGGGCTTCGTGGAAGGTTTGCCCTACCGCCGCTCTGGGCACAATGCTAATCCGCCGCTTTGAATTTCCGGCCGCCGCGTCCTGAAAAATAATTCAACAACTGCACAACTGTTTGCTTGAGTTGCTTCCGATGCACAATGAGATCGACCAGGCCACGGTCCCGGAGAAACTCGCTGGTCTGGAAGCCTTCGGGAAGCTCTTGTTGTGTGGTTTCCTTGATCACGCGCGGTCCAGCAAAACCGATGAGCGCCTTCGGTTCGGCGATGATCACGTCACCGAGCGACGCATAGCTGGCCATCACCCCGGCCGTAGTCGGATGGGTGAGGATCGAGATGTAGGGCAGTCCGGCCCTGGCGTGCAGCGCGAGCGCACCGCTTGTCTTGGCCAGTTGCATGAGGCTGAGAATGCCCTCGTACATCCGCGCGCCACCGGAAGCGGAGACAATGACTGCCGGGATCTTCAGCTCGGTGGCCTTCTCGATCGCCCGTGTGATTTTTTCCCCGACAACCGAGCCCATGCTGGCGCCGAGGAAGTTGAAGTCCATGACCGCAAGTGACGTATCGTGACCGTCGAGTTTGCAAAGGCCGATCATCACGGCGTCGTTCATGCCCGTCTGGCGCTGGTACGTGCGCAACCGCTCCGAATAGGCGGCCACCCCCGTAAATTTCAGCATGTCCACGCTCGCCATGTCGGCATCGAGCTCGCGGAAGGTGCCCTCATCGGCGAGCATCGCAATGCGCTCGGGGGCGGTCATCGTAAAGTGGTAATCGCACTTGCTGCAGACTTTCGCGTTGGCCGCGAGTTCCTTGCTGAAGATGATCTCACCGCACGTCTTGCACTTCACCCACAATCCGCTGGGGATCTCGTGCTTCTTCGTCTTGGTCTCGGAAATCTTCGGCTTTTCTTTTTCTTCGAATACCGCCATGACAAGCCTCCTCGCGTGTCGGCAGGACTAACACCTCTTTTGCCACCGCCGACGCTAAAACTTTAGCACAACTGTCCAGCATTGCACCAGTCGTAAAAATACCCTCCCGCAACACCTGACCCCCTTGCCCCAATGGGTTTACTCTTCTTAGAATCGATAGGGAACACTCGCCAATACATCCGTCAGGCCGTGGGTACCACCTCCGGCGACGATACTACCCGTCTTCTGCCGGAGGCACCCGTAAAACAGACCTGTAAAACAACTTTGGACGCCGTACCACCATGCAAAATCCAGATGCCCGTGGAAATAATCGACCGTGTTCAGGGCATGGAGAAATCCGAACAGGAGGGATGACACACAGAGTCCCGGTCCGAAATCAAATCCCAGAAACCGAAAGGGCTGCCCGAAGGCCTCGTCAACGCGTGTCTGAATATACCCTCGAAAAAATGTCTCCTCACCAAAGCCGGCTCCCAGGAATAACCAACCCACGGTCAATAAGACCGTCAGAAGAGGTCGATGCGAATACACGGCCACTACCACGGGAACCGACAGCAGCGCAATCATGAGTGACAGTCCAAAGACCAGAGGGACGCGGTCCAGAAGGGTTCTGTGTCGCTTCAATGTCCAGATCAGGAGGACCGACAAAATGAGGCCAAAGATAGCCCCCGCCAACCGGCCTGCCATGTCATTATGCGGGTGCGCTGGATCAAAATGCACATGGGTCAACACCAGTCCCAACCCTGCCAGCGATACCATCAACACACTCCACAACAACCCGACGTTCAAATTGTATCGCGATCGCCTCAGGGTCAGCCCATAGACCTCAAAGCTCCTCCGGCACAATGACAACACGGAAACCGTGAACAGAATCATCACCAACCCCGGTGTGAAATTCAGTCCCGCACTCCCTTCCCATCTTCCAAGCGCGGTAAACTGCTTCAGGGATCGATACGTTACGTGCACGAAGGCGAAAGCCAACAGGACCTCGATGATGGCTGCAGCCCGCTTCTTCATAAGTCTGGTGTGGCGCAGTTACACGCCTCGCGCGACAGCCAGCGCCACGACTTCCCTGGCTCCCGCCGACCGCAGCGCCTTGGCACAACTATCGAGCGTTGCGCCCGTGGTAAACACGTCATCCAATAGCACAAGGCGTTTGCCTGTGAAAGCGGTGTTATCGCGTACGGCGAACGCGCCACGCATGTTTCTCGCCCGTGCCTCCGCGCTCAGCTTCGTTTGTGTCGAGGTGTCTTTCACCCGACGCAGACGTCGCTTCACAACCGGGGTGTTCAGTGCTTTCCCCAGCGCATCCGCGAGGTATTCAGCCTGATTGAACTCGCGCTGCCGTTGTTTGCGCGGATGCAACGGCACAGGGACGATGGCGTCCACTTCCCGCCAGTCGATCCAGCGGCGGGCGGCGATTTGCAACCAATCCGCCAGATGCGGGCCAAAATACATCTCACGTTGATACTTGAATCTCAAGATGCAGTCGCGCACGACGCCTTCGGCCCGGCAAGCCGCGATGGCACGTGAGAAATAAAAGCGCAAGTCCTGGCAATACCCGCACACGAGCGTGTCACCCGTGACCGAGCCGGTGAACGGTGACGCGCATTGTCGACAAAACGGGGGCTCAATGGGTTTCGCGGAAGCCAGGCAATCGGGACAGACGATGCCCGGCTCGATTTCCGAGAGCGAACAACTGCAGAAAGGACAGTTCCGCGGCCAGACTATGTCGCAGGCGCGTCGCCACCAGAGTTGGACGGCCCCGGGGCGCGCAGAGGTTTGAGTTTGTTCTGGCATAGCCATGCAACCAACGCGAGCAGCACCGTGAGCACAAGCCACGCAGCTTTGTCCTCAATAATCTGGTAGGCCCCAAGCCAGCGGGCAAATTCATTGGCCAGGACCCACCCCGCGTGCAATCCGATGGAGAGGTATAATGCCCTCGTCCGCGCATAAGCCAATCCCAAAATGCAGCCGGCCAGAAACAACGTCACGAATCCCACGAAGACATCCCGTTCACCAACCGACCGCGTGACACTGCCCATGAGGCATGTCCATCCACTGCTCCACGTGACCTGGTCCGCCGGGATGACCACGTGCGTCGGCTTTACAAAATGCAACGCAGAATAGATCACGCTCGCCAGAACCACGGCGGTCACGGCGCTCATCCCCCGTTCCAACGCGCCCTGGAGCGCCCCGCGAAAGAACGTTTCCTCGACCAGCGCGACGAGGATGCCCGTGACACAATAACGCAGAACTGCGCCCGCCACCTGCGCCCCCGACTTGTCGAGATTAACGGACCGGCTTCTCATTGCGATCTCGATGATGATCAACAGTGCGAACGATCCCAAGCCGATCGCAAACCCGACGAGAACGTGCCACCACCCGCCACGAGCCTTCACGTAGCCGAGGTCTCTCCAGGAACGAAACCCGACGTTGCGCAGCAGCGGCCACAACCCCGCAAATGCGACAATCAAGAGGGCGCGGTCGAAAATGCGACGGAATGGCTGCCGGGCCAGCCAGCCGAGGGCCGGAATGTGCGCGGCGAGCGCTTGCAATGTCCAAAACAGCCACGGCGCCAACAGCGCGCCCAGCAAGACGACGGCGACCGCATAAAGGCCGATGGCCTTGGATGTTCTCAATTACGATTGGGTCGGGCGGTGGAGTTCCTGCGGCGTGAACGGCTTGCGCCGCTGGATTTCATTATCCTGTTTCTCCGAGGGAGACCCAGGATCGATGATTTCACTGTAGCGAATCGAGGTGTGCGGGATCCAGTACACCTTTGTGTCGGTCTCGACAGGTCGCTCGTGGGGCAAACGAGACTCCAGGTCGGCTTGCTCTTGAAAACGGCGCCCGCTGACGCGCAGCCCGGTTTCGTCCACATCGGTGACAATCCCGCGGATGACTTCGCGCGGTGTTTGGATATGAAACCGCCGCAACACGATCATGATCCGCTGGTTGAGTAGTCCGGTGGTGTCCATGAGGTTCCTCTAAGGTGAACGAGCCATTCGATGCTCACGGTGACTACTGCGTGATGATATCGCCGTCCTCCAACTTCAAGGCCTTGACCTTCGTCGACTGGCGATCCGTCGGGTCCTCAACCGCGGGTTGCGGCTCCGCGACGACCGGTCGATTTGCCGGAACCGGCGCGCGACTACTGGTACCGCTCGGGATGACTCGATTGGTCACCGTATTGGCATCCGGGAAATAGTGCTGCTCCAATTCTTCGCTCACACCCAACATCTTCAAGCGCCGCCTGGCCTCACCCACGGCCGCCGTATCGGTGCGCAGAACCGTGGGCCGGATGAAGATAATCAGCTCGGTGCGCTTTTTGTTGTTCGCCTGGCTCTTAAAAATCTGTCCGATAATCGGAATATCCCCAAAGAACGGCGTTTTCGTTGTCGTCAACGACTTTGATTGCTGGATCAAACCGCCCAAAACAATCGTGCTCTTGTCTTGAACAGCCAGTGATGATTTTGCCTCCCTTTTCAGGATGGTCGGCACGATCGTCCCGCCAATGTTAACGTTGGCGCCGAGATCGTTCACTTTCTGTTCGACGTCCATCCGGACGTATCCATCGGGATTGATCCGCGGAGTTACCTTCAATTCAATGGCGACGTCCTGATACTGGATACTGGAGGTCACGCCGGAGGTGGCCAACGTACCCGTGCCGCTAACGAGGGAGGACGTTTGCGAGGTGGGGACAGGGACCGATTCGCCAACAGTGATATCCGCCTCCTGATTGTCCATCGTCTGGATGACGGGTGTCGAAAGGACCTTGCTGTTCGCGGTGCTGGCGAGCGCGTGGACAACCGTGTCGAGGTTAAGATTCCGAAACGTGGTGAAATAAGTCAGTCCGCCCGCGCCCCCCGCCAGGGCTGCCGCAGTCGGCAGGTTACTGCTGATCGCGCTGAGCGGCGACAACTGAACGGGCGTATTGCCATCCGTGCTGTTACCGCCGGTGCCGGATGCCTCGCCGGCCTTCCACAACCGGCTAAAGAGGTCGACCCCGACATCGAGTTCGTTGTTGAGCGTCAATTCGGCGATCACCACTTCGATCTGCACCTGGGCCACCGACGTGTCCATGCTCCTGACCAATTGCTCAATGCGCACCAGATCTTCCTTGGTCGCCATCACCAAAAGCGAGTTTGTCCGCGGATCGGGTAGAATGCGCACGCCCTCGGCGTATTGCAGGAAACCGGTATCCACGCCGCTTCCGGCGGAGCCCCCGGCCGGTGGCGGCGGGATGGACGGCGGTCGGGCTCCCGTAGTCGTACTGCCCGGAGTGCCTGTCGTGCGTCGCGCCGGCGCTGCAGGCGTTGAGCCCGTAATGAGCGAGTTTAAAAGCGAAGCGATGTCCTCGGCGGTGGCGTAGTTGAGTTCAATGACCTTCATTACCACGTCCGGCTCAACTTTCGCGTCCAACTCGGCAATCAGCTTGTCGAAAAAACCGAAATTGCTTGGTCGCGTCAGGATGAAAATCTTGTTGGTGCGCTCGTCGGCGGCCATAATGACCTTGCCTTCAACGGCGGATTCCTCACCGGGCGCGCCGCCTGGTTGTCCCGGTACGCCCGGGCGGCGGATCTGCCCCGGCGCTTGGGGAGGTTGCCCCGGCTGACCGGCTACCGAGGCATGTCCACCGGCCTGCTCGGCGCCCTGAATGATCGACTGCAAGCGCGCCATGACGTCAGCGGCCTTGGCGTGGGCGAGCACGTAGGAATGCATTTCCATGCGCAACATCGACGGTTGGTCGACGTACGCCACAATTTCCATCATCTGTTTGAGATTGGCGGCGGTTTCCGAGATCAGGATGCTGTTGGATTTCTGCAAGGGCACCAACTGGCCATAGGGGTGCAGGTACGGTTGCAGCACGGTGACGACCTCCGTCGCGTCAGCATATTTCAACGGGATGATCTGTGTCCCCAGCGTATCGGCTGGTGCGGTTACCTTGCCAACGGGGAGGCCCTCTTGTTTGGCCGTGGTAATCTGGACGACTTTGAGGAACTTCTCGCCCAGAGGGATGGCAGCGATGCCGTTGATTGCGAGTACGCTGTCGAGCGCCTGGAGCGCGTCACTCTTGGTCAATTTTGACTGGCTCCGGAAATTGATTACCCCCGCCAGGGTCGGCGCCGCAATGATCGACTTGCCCGTCAGGCGCGCGTACCATTCGAGGATGGCGGTGACCGGGGCGCCCTGGAACTGAAAGTCGATCGTCTCTGCCTCGGGGGGGGGTTGCGTTGGCGCTGGCGGTGAAGGCGATGGAACGGGGGCTTTGACGGCAACCGGCGCGTTCGTCTGGGGTTGCGGCAACGGTGAAGAAGGTGTTGTCGCACCGGCTTGTGGCGGTGGAACTTCCACGACGTCTTGCGTGGGGTTCTTACCAGCCGCATTCTCGCTGTTTGTTGGGACCTGATTGGGCTGCACTACGGGAAAAGGCAGCGGCGGCGCTGCCTGCTCCGCCGGGGCGTTCGTTGTCACCACAGCGTTGGTCGCCTCCTGGGCGCTGGCAACCTCATCCGATCCCGCGACCGCCAGAAAGAACAGCGATGCTGAAAGTCCAACCGTCAAAAGTCGTATTCTCAATTGTCTCACTCATCCTCCCCGTCGAAACGGAATGCGGCGAACTCCCGGTTGCAGTGGCACCGGCGCGGGCGATACCCCCGGAACACCTGGTTGCGGCTGTGCGCCCGGGACTGGTGGGGCCGCGCCGACCCCGGTTTTGGTCTCCAATGACAGTGTGGCGACCTCCAAACCTTGTTTCAAGACAAGCTTTACCTGGCCCTTGTCCGACTTCTCAATTTTCACAACGGTCGTCTCCCCCATCGTGTCGCCCTCCGCTTTGAAATAGGTCTGGCTGCCTTCCTTGTCAAAGATGACTGCCAGGAGCGGTTTCGTATCATCCTCCTTGAGCAACCCCACGAAAGTGTAGTGCGCGGAAAAAGAGGGCTGTGGAACATCGGCCCCGCCGCTCATCGCGCCAAAGGGCAGGCGGTCGATAATGACCTGGTAACGCGAGAAGTCGTGCAGCGTATCCGTGGCGCCCATGGCCGATCCAACCAGCGTCGCCGTCAAGGCGCATACAACCGCAATGCTCCTCACAGAATGCTGGCTCACGAGTTGGTACTCCCCATTTTACCGGACAGGGCGCGGACCTGGATTTCACAGCGCAGGATGCCGGGATTCTCAGGGCGCGGCGAGAGCGTCAGCTGCTCGACACTCATGAAACCGGCGCCCGTTTGCAACGCGAAGAGAAACTTCACGAGCGACTCGGTTGTCGCCTCAACGGTACACTGCACCGGCAACACGCGATACACGCCTTTGTCTTCCTCAGTCATCTGGCGTGTTGCGTTGATTTGAACACCGGAACTGCTGGCGACCTCCTGGATCTTCTTCGCAACATCGGAGGTATACTGGAAACGTTCGGCTTGTTGTCCAAGCCCTTTCTTGAGTTCGTCATACTCCTTGCGCCACTCTTCCTTGTGCTGAATCGTCGTCCGCATACCGTCGAGTACGCGTTGCTTGCTCTTGAGTTGGATACCGGTTTCCCGCCAATTACGCAGAAGAGGAATGACCAGAAAGTAGTTACTGATCAACACGGCCGCCGTGACGGCAACAACCAATATCCCGCGTTCTCGTTTGGTGATTTTCATCGTCTCCCAGCCGTTACCGGCCCCGCAGCGGTTTTGAGAGTACAAGTCAGGTCAAACTTCGTCAAGCCGCCCACCGTGTCGCTGCGGCCCGACACTTTCGAAAACAGATCGCACTGCTGAAGTCGGGTTTGAAAATCGAGCGCGACGGCCCCCGACGGCGCCTGTCCCTTGAGTGACAACGTCAGGTCCTTCTTGAACACAAACGAAGTCAATTGCATGTCTTTCGGCATGCGCGACGTGATCTCGCGCAAGACCTCCAGCGCGGACGATTTCGTATCGAGTTGATTGCGCATCGCAATCAACTCACCCTCCAACTGCCGCGCAGCGTCGTAGTTCTTCTGCTGGTTCTTGATTTCCTTCACAACCCGATTGAATTGTGCGTTCTTCAAAGCCAGCAGGGTCAGGAACACCGCGAGCGCCAGGACGTAAATGACGCCCAGCGCAATCGCTCCACGAATGAGCCGCCTCCGGAAGGCTTTGATTTGGCGCTTTTGCCGCCACTCCTCCGGCAGGAGGTTCAAATGGGCCGCCTCACCGGTCGCGTACTGCAGGCACAGGCTCAGGCCCGCGGTGGGCACGGTGCCGTTGCTGAGCAGCGACGACTGCGCGGTCAGGCCGTTTGCGACTTTCTCCGCGAACGCTTTCAATTCTTCGCCGGGTGCGAGAAAGATGACGCCACCCATCGCCCGTTCCGGCTGTCCAGCCTCGGTCGCGACAAACGTGCGCTGAAGTTCTTCGCGTAACACGGATTCGCCTTCCGCTCCCAGCACGAGGGAACGGACCGCGAGGGGCACGACTTGTGAGTACACAATCACATCTGCGGAGACCAACCCAAGGATCACCAGCACATTCAGGCGGTCGTCCGTCGCCAACAGGTTGCGCCGGGCCAGCGCATGGAACATGGCCAAAGCGTCAACCGAGACCATTTCCGGTTGTAATCCGGCTGATTCCAGCGCTTCTACGCGCTCATTGACCTTGGCCTTGCTCGCGATGGCCACGAGTACCTGTGTTTGTCCATCAGCGACGGCCAATGGTTCGAAGCTGTAGACGACTTCCTCCAGCGGCAGGGGCGTGATGTTGTCGATCTGCAAATCAAGCATCTGCTTTAATTCGGTCGGCTCGGTCGCGGGCAGACGCAGGATCTGGCAGAGCACGTCTTCGCAACTCACGGAAGTGACAACGCGATGCTCGCGGGGATCGAATTGTTGGCGCAGCGACTGCGCTGCATTCTGCCATTGCGGCGGCGCGTCCGGTGCCTCGGCGGGTGGTACGGCGCTGGCGGAGGACTGTTGCAGCACGCTGACCTCAGAGCCTTCCGTGCGTGTGGTGGTAAGTTCAAGGCTGGAGGGCCCGAACGCAACAGCCGCCCAACCACGGGCATGACCCAGACCGCTCAGTTTGCGCGGATTGAGATTGGTCTTCACGTCCCCTCCCGCACTTCACGCCACATGACAGTCTGGACCTTGCCCGCGTTGCGATACAGCGTCGCCAGGATGGTGCGCTTCACGCCACCAACCTCTCCAGTAGACTTCACGGTGAAAAACGACGAGGTAACTGCAACGAGAGGCTGCGCTGACTGTTTGGCTTCTGGATCGAGATTGCCGATCGCCGCGAAGAACTCTTCGGCACTGTGGAACGGCAGGTCATCGTCCGTACCCGGGATGCCGTCGGCGCCATCACGGCGGGCCAGGACAGCCTGTACCTGGGCGTCGTCGAGACCCAGCGTCCCCAAAACAATCGCCGACGCGGTGTTCACATTGATAAAGCCCGAGGTCATCGTGGTAAAAACATCTTGCAGACCCGGCCGCGCCGGATCTGTATCCGTCGCCGGCGTCCCTTTGTACAACTCGGGTGTCACCCCGCGAATCAACAACAGTTCTTCAACCCGATCCAGCGGGGCGTTTTTCGCGCGATAAGGCGGCGAAAGGCTCTGGTAATAGTCACTCTCCGCGCCGTTCAGGCGGGTCAAATCGTCTGCGTCAATCCAATCCAGGATCGAATCCGTGATGACGTCGCCATCCGCCGGGTCAGCGCCGAGCAACCCGAACAGGCGCTTGAGTTGCAGGTCGGTCGCGCGGTTGATCGGGATCTTTGATTCCTCGTCAGTCACCTTCACATTGTAAATTCCGTCACCCAATTCATGGTCCACGTACATCAACGCGTTGGTGGCCCATTCCTGGTTGAGCGCGTCAATCCCGGAATTGGTTGGAGACAGTGCGCCGACGATCAACTCCATTCGCGCCACCTCGACGCCCGAACGCGCTAACATTTCGGCCTTCAACTCCTTGCGGGCGTACGATGCCACCTGCGTTTCGACGTGCATTGTGAAAGCAAACCCACTAATCAGCAAGGACAAAACCAGCACGACCCACAACACGATGACGATGGCGATGCCGCGGTTGTCGGGAAAGCGGTTGGTAGGAGAGGCGCCGCTTTTCATCACATTCCCCTCGGGAGTGGGGACCCTTGCTGCCCTCGCTGTTGTCCCACATTGGTGTTCAGCGTTCCCAGAGAATCAACGTCGCGGCGTTGGACCTCGTTGGTGCTCGACAGGGGGGCCAGCATTGGGTTGGTCCCGCGGGCGATGAAATCGGCGACCGGAAGATCGATCGCCCGTGTAACGGTCACGGGCGGGATTTGGTCGCCGGGCTGGCCGAAGACAACGGTGAACTCCATTGCGGCTGGAATGGCGTTGGCGTCTTCCCACTTGTCGTACCAGGCCCCATCGCGCGGGTCGAGGTAGCGGATGAAGAAGCCGCTCACGTCCATCGATATCACGTGCGCCTGGAGCTCTTGCTTGGTATCATCGGTCACGCTCAGAGCGGGCTGGTTCACGATGGCAAGGTAGGTGCGCCGGTAATCATCCTGCTCCATGGAGATGGTCACTCGTCGCATGCCAACGTCACTGGCTTCGCTGGGCGGCAGGAACGCATCCGAAGCTGTGACAAAACTCACGCTGTCGCCCAGGCCCGGATGTCTGACGCCAATCACTTCGTACAAGTCGGGAGACGCGGCAAAGTAAACGGCCGATTGTGCCAACTCCGCCAGCGTTTCCATGACGACCCGTTGCCGCTGAAATACCTCGGTGGCTTCACCGCCGCGCCGCCACGCCCTCAAAGAGCCGCTCCAAAGGCCGTATACCCCGGTAAGAACGAGGCTGAGAATCGCCACCGCCGCCAGGACTTCGACCAGCGTGAAACCCCCGCGCTTGCTGTTGGGACAATGGGACAGCATGCTCACCGTTGTTTTAGCGGCAAATACCGGTATTCGACCACGGAGTCACTGGAGAGCTGGCCGCGCTCGTACCAGTAAACGGTAATCGTTTGCTTCCAGAGCCCTTCCGTATCCGTCTCCTCGAGCTTGCGCGACCAGGAAAAGCCGGGGTAATCGTCAAACTCGCCTTCCTGGTCCAGGAGATCTGTGGGACGCTCGGTGCGGAACTCGAAACTCTTGTTCGCAAGGAGAATCTCGGACGTGGAATAACTCTGGACCGCGCGCGCCGCCGCCAGGCAACGGCCCAGGGACTCGACGATCGCAACCGTGCTGATCGCCAGCAGCGCCATGGCCAGGATCACTTCCAACATCAGGAATCCACCGTCGCGGCGCTGCGGCGCGTCAGGATTTCGTTGGCAGCGAACGTTCATAGCTTCACGACCCACGGCATGCCGCGACACGTCACGGGGTCGACCATGATCGCCAGACCGCTTCCCTTCTCCACGCCGCGAAGCGTAATCGTGAACGCATCGCAAGTCCCGTTCGGGTAAAAAGTCGCCTCCACCAGCCCTTTCTGTTCCGCCGGCTGGTCGCCAATTTGGACGGAGGCCACCCCGACTCGCGGCGAGAGTTCAATCTCCTTCAAAACCACGGTTGATGATTCGGCGTCGTCAGGGGCATTGGTCCCGACGAATTGCGTGAGCGAGATCTTGCGTTTATCCATGTTGACGTACAGGGCAACCTTTTGCTGGCGTAGCACGGCGTTTAGCTTCGCAAACTGGCAAGTGGTGATCACCGTTCGCCCGGTCGCGTTGAGGGCGGCCGCGTTATACGAGCGGATGAAGTTGGGGACCGCCATCGCCAGGATGATGGCAACGATGAACGCCACGATGCTCAACTCGATCAGCGTGAAACCGGCGCGTCGTGAGCGTCTACTGCCAGTTGCCGATGTCGTCATCATCACCTTCATTGCCGTTGGGGCCAACGGAGAACAGGTCGTAGCCGTTGGGAATCTTCTGGCCCGGGTACCGGTAGATGTAGTCGCGGCCCCATTGGTCCTTGCGAAGCACGGGCGGGTCGAGGTACGGGCCTTTCCAGTTCGGGAGAGTAACTCCGCTCGGCTGCGTGATCAACGCTTGCAATCCCTGCTCGGTCGTTGGAAACATGCCGTTGTCGAGTTCGTAGACACCGAGGGCGTTCTTATAGGAATCAATTTGGTTTCGCGTCGCTATCAGCCTCGCCTTCTCCGATGAACCGGACAACTTGACGACCGCCACGGTGATCAACATGCCAATGATGACGACCACCAGCATGATTTCCAACAGCGTAAAGCCGCTTCGTGAACTAAACTTGTTTGGTTTCATAAACCTGTTCTCCGCTCATTTTCCAATGCCTGACGTGATATCGAAAACAGCCATGAGCACGCTCAGAACAATCGCGCCCACGACCATTGCCATAAAGATGATTATGGCGGGTTCCAGCAGGGTCGTGAATACCTTCAGTGTTCGCGACAACTCCGACTCGTAGGTGTCGGCAATGTTCGCCAGCGCCGGCACCACTTCGCCGCTTTCCTCCCCGACTGCCAGCATGTCGATCAGCAGGGGCGGGAAAATCTTTCCCTTCGCCAGCGGCTGGGAAAGGCTCGTGCCGTCGGTCACCCGCGTGCGCGCCTCGCGGAGTTCGTTGGCGATCACCCGGTTCGTCATCGTGTCTTCGACAATCTGCAGCGCGCCAAGCACCGGCACCCCGTTCTCAAGGAGCGTGGCCAGCGTGCGGGCGAACTGTGCGAAGGCGTTGGCCATGATGATGCCGCCAAACACGGGCAACCGTAGCTTCCACGCATCGAGCGCGAGCCGTCCCTCGGGCGTGCGGACGCGCACGCGATAGGCCATCACCGCCCCGGCGATCAAGAGGACGCCCACCCACCAGTATCCGACGAATGCATCACTGACACCAATCAGGATTCGCGTCGGCAACGGCATCGTCCGGCCCATCTCCTTGAACATCATGGCAAACCGCGGCACCATCACCAGCATAAAGAAGATGATGACGCAAATCCCGACGCACACGATGACCAGAGGATACAGCAACGCGCCGACCACTTTCTCGCGCACTTCCGCCATCTGTTGTTGATGCTTTCCGAGACGCAGGAGCACGTCGTCCAAAGCGCCGCTGGCCTCGCCCGCCTTGATCAGGTTGACGAAGAAACGCGAAAAAATCAGGGGATGTTTAGCCAGCGAGTCGGACAAGCTTTCGCCCTGCTCGATGCCACTTCGTAAATCGCCGAGCACCGCCGCGAGCGCCTTCTTCTGCGTGCGTCGCTCCAGGGTGTCGAGCGCCTTGCTCAACGACATCCCCGAACGCAGCAGGCTGGAAAGTTGTTGGGTGAACATCAGCACGTCGCGCGGTTTGACGCGGTTCCGAAAGCCCGTGGCCCCTGGCTTGCCATCCCGCTCCGTCTCGGTGGACTCCACGGCCAACGGAAAGAAACCCAGTTTGCCCAACTCGGCCAACGCGGCCCGGCGGTCACCTGCCGCCAGCGAGCCATTGACCAGTTCGCCCGCGCGTGTTTTGGCCTTGTATTGAAATGTTGGCATGCGATCTCGTCGTTACTGGGACACCGGGCAGCATACTTTGTTCCGGGTGGCGCTCAATTCAAAAAAGCGCGGCAGCTCCGTCCCCTTCGGTCAGGTACCGGTGAGTTCTTCGTCTTCCTGGGTGACGCGCGCCACTTCCTCGACGGTCGTGATGCCCTGCTTGACTTTCTCCCAACCGTCATCGCGGAGGGTCCGCATCCCGTGCGTGATGGCCAGATGCTTGATGGCTGCGGACGACGCCCGTTCGATAATTAATGGACGCAACGCCTCGCTCATGACGAGGATTTCATAAATGGCCGAGCGGCCCTTGAAACCGGTGAAACGGCAATCCTCACAGCCCCGCCCATGGTAGAACTTGACCCTGCCGATGTCCTCCATCGGGAAACCCACTTCTCGGAGAAGCTCCATGTCAGGCTTGTACTCTTCCTTGCACGACTTGCAGAGCGTGCGGATCAGGCGCTGGGCCATCAACGCCTCGACAGAAGAACTCACCAGGAAAGGTTCTATACCCATGTCAATCAACCGCGTGATCGCCCCCGGCGCGTCGTTCGTATGCAGCGTGGAGAACACCAAATGCCCCGTGAGCGCCGCGCGGATGGCGATCTCCGCCGTTTCCAAATCGCGCACTTCGCCGACCATGATGACGTCGGGGTCTTGCCGCAAAATGTGGCGCAGTCCGCTGGCAAATGTCAGGCCGATTTCCGATTTCACCGAAATCTGGTTCACACCGGGAAGCTCATATTCCACCGGTTCCTCGATCGTGATGATGCGCTGGTCAATCGAGTTGATCGTGCTGAGGAACGCATACAGCGAAGTGGACTTGCCTGAGCCAGTGGGTCCCGTGACGAGGATGATGCCGTGCGGCAGGTCGATCAGTTTGCGAACGATCTTCTCGTTTTCCTTGTTCAGTCCCAGGCTCTCGAGCCCGAGGAAAATGTTGCTGCGCGTAAGCAAGCGCAAGCTGACGCTCTCGCCGTAAGCTGTCGGGATGGTCGAAACACGCACATCGATCTCTGCGCCGCTGCTGCGGACGTTGATACGGCCGTCCTGCGGCAGCCGGCGCTCCGCGATGTCCATATTCGCCATGACCTTAATGCGTGAAATGATCGCCGCCTGGAACCGCTTCAAATACGCCGGCACCGGCGTCTGGTGCAGCGCGCCGTCCACGCGATAGCGAATGCGCAGGTCGTTCTCCATCGGTTCCATGTGGATGTCCGTCGCGCGCTCCTTGTACGCTTCCCCAATAATCTGGTTCACGAACTTGACGACGCTCGCCTCCTGGTCCCCGCTCTCCAGGTCGTCCTTGGTCACTTCGGTGATCTCGTCGATATCCAGCACGTTTTTCTGCAACAACTCGTCGAGTGTCTCCGCGCCAACGCCATAGTAACGCTTCAGCGCCTTCGCAATGTCCGCCTCCGTGCACAACGCGAGTTGGACCCGGCTCTTCGTAACCAACCGCACCGCTTCCAACATCGTAAGGTTGAAGGGATCATTCGCCGCGACGATCAGCGTGCCATTCTCCTGTCGCATCGGCATGACGTTGTGCTGGAACACGACCTTCGTCGGGACTCGCTGGCGCGCCGCCGCATCAATCTCTTTGTCCGTGATGCGCGTGAACGGAAGGTGCAACGCTGTCGCCAGCGCCTGGAGCAGTTTCTCCTCGGTGGCGGCCCGCGACTTCACCAGCGAGATAATCAATGGTTGCGCCGCCGTCTGTTGGTTGGTCAGGATCTCGGAAATCTGCACATCCGTGAAGAGTCCCGTCTGCTGCAACAACTGGCGCAAATCAGCGGGTATCGTGTCAACGGTGGCCATCGTCATGTCAGTGCTACGATATGAGACACCACAATCCTTGTCAATGGCACAGGAAATCTACAATTCGTCAAAAAATACTCCCCGCCAGCCACTTGCCACGCGCAAACTCGCCAATTGTAGGGCACTCGCTCCGCGTGCCATCGTCCGTCCGTTGTACCCGCGGGCGCTGATCGCGGGTCCGTACTGTAGCCGCGGTTGTTAACCGCGGTCCGGCTGCAGCGCCCGTCAGCGCACTTCGTGGGCCTTTCTTTCCGACCGGAAAAACGAACCCAATTGTCATTTCTCTGCAATCCATCCAACTCATTCTCCATAAGCCATATAAAGGCGATTTGCTCAACATTACATTTGGGTTCGTTTCGCAGAAAGCGTGTTTCGAGGTCCTCCTCGTGCGCCAAAGCCTTGGCGAAGGCGGATGAAAGTTGGGCGTTGAATGTTGGAAGTTGCGCGTTCATCTGTTTCCCCGACTCTACCGCACCTCACCCCACCGCGTCCAGTACAAAATATCGATTTGCGATATGTAGGCTTACTCTGTCTCCCGCGCCTGGGCCTCAGCGATGGCTCATAGCTTCATCCAAAACGCTCTCATGTAAGAGACGCGAAGATCCTGTTTCTCCATGTTCCTCTGGCTGATCGAACCAAAGTCTGCCCTCGAGAACATGAGATCCGCGCCCAGCGTTTTGGCTTCCTTGAATCGTGCAAGCAGAAGCGCCGTCTGCGCGCCTTTTCCGCGAAATCCTTCCGGTGTTGTTGCATCCGCAAGATAGGCGACCGAGTTTTTCGTATAAAGGACTGCGCAGCCGATGGGTTGCTCTCCCAAATAAGCAATGTAGAGCCGCCAGTCAGAAAGCTTATTCCAACCCGCAATATAGATTTTTAGAGTCGAGGCAAAGCCGGGATCGATCTTGTGGCCGCTCACATACAGTTCTTGGAAATATTTTAGCTCATCCAGGGACGATACCTGCTTTACCACCAGGCTGTCGGATTGTCGCGTCGTTAGTTCACGCACGGGTTTCAGAAACACCGGAAGAAACTTGGTATGGACGAAGCCACGCGTCTGAAGAAGCTTTGCCATTCCCTCATTGACCGCTCCGGGGCTGATTTCAATATCCAGAGGCGCTCCCATTGCTCGATAAGCATCGAGTGCCTCTCCGAGAACACGTGGAGAAACAATGCCGGAAAGAAGAATACGATTAAAAAAGGGATTCGGCACACCCGGGAACATGACCCCTCTCAGGTTCTCCCTCTCGATATATCGCACGCATCCGGGTTCTTTTCTAAAGTCCCGAATCACATTCATCCGGTCTTGCGTGTAGCGGAATTCGACTTCATCCACCTTCGAAATAAGGTCTGTGGTTAAGTGGAAGTGTTCCATCACTTAGTCCGCGGAAACGCTCGGCGATTTCGTCTAGAAAACATCGTAGGGTTGCGGGCGTCAATAGCCCGATCCCTGGCCAACAACGGGAGCATCAGTTCACGTGAAGGTGTGTTTCAACTTGCTGTGTCGGGAATAGTCCACGGTTCAACATGAAGCGGAATAGTCTAAAAACCAAAAACGAAACGGCAATGCATGAACCGAAAAGGGCGAAATCTCCCAAACTACCCTCGAACGATGGCGGCAGGATAGGCCGCGGATCAGCCAATCGGTTTATCAGCACACCGAATAGGACTAGCGCAACGACTGCGGAAATATGGTGAACCGCCGCTGGAGAGAATTGCCTCCAAACCACAAATGCGACACACAGGAAGTACGCGCCAAATAACCCAGAGCTGATAATGCCGACAATACCGAGTAGGACAACAACAGCATCCTTTGAATCGTGAAGAAGGATAACCAGCATGGCCGCGCAGGAGATTAAGCAAAGCAATCCAAGAAGACCGCTGGCTAGGCCCAGCAGCCGCACAATCCCTTTCAGAATCTTCTCCATGGCTTTTCTTCGCACACTCCGGCTTCAGCCGGCCTTCACCTGATCGCTGATCATCTGCCGCGCGGTTTCTGCGTCTTCGTCCGCCACTTGAACCCGGACACCACTCGGATCGGTCAGGAAACGATACGGAGCGTTGGTTGCCGTGAGTTCGTCGGGTACGAATGCTTTAATGCCGCTGGCCTCCAACGCCATCTTCAGTTGAAGAGCTTCGTTTACGTCTCCGTATCTGGCCACTGTTATCATAATGACCACATACTATAACATGACGTTAATCGCAATGCCCAAGAGTGCAGGTAGTGTTTTTTATCTGCATCCGCAGACTGTAGCCGAAGCGTAAGCTTCGGGAATCCGCATAGATACCACCGAAGCTTACGCTTCGGCTACAAAACACAGACGGTGGGCGATGCGGCAAATTAAGACACCACCTGGGCGCATGTTCTATCGCAATCATGACCTACAGCCATCCGGCTACCACTCCCCATGCTGATGCCGAATGGAGAATTCCTGGTAGTGCGTCTTCGGCAGTTCGGCGATGAAGCGGGAGGGACGTTGGAAGCCGCCGGTGTCGCCGCCGGTCATACGGAACAGTGGAAATGTGAGATACAATTCATCCTTGGCGCGCGTGACGGCCACGTAGAACAATCGCCGCTCTTCTTCGAGGCCCTCAAGATTGTCAATCGAGCGAGCAAGCGGGAACATTCCGTCGCACAGGCCGACGACGAATACCGCTTTCCACTCCTGCCCTTTCGCCTGGTGCACGGTACTGAGGCGAACGTACTCCTGGTCGTTGCTTTTTAAAAGCGAAGCGTCGTCGGCCTCGATGTTCGTCAACAGCGCCAACTGGCTCAGGAAATCATCGAGGCTCTCAAATTGCATCCCGAACGAGGCGAGTTGATGCAAATCTTCCTCGCGCGTCCGGGCATTCGGATATTTCACCTTGAGATAGCTTGCGTAGAAGGTGTCCACGACCTTCTCGATCATCTCCGCGGCGCGTTTCGGCTCCAGTTTGCGAATCTCATTTAACGCCTGCGCGGCTTTCTTCCAGTCCTCGACCGCCTTCTTGGGGATCGACTCGCTCGTGTGCAGCAACGGTTTGCCCTCGGCGAGCAGCGGATGAAACTTCTCCCAGAGTTTGTCCGCGGTCCTCGCGCCGACGCCCGCAAGCAATTTGATGATCCGCTTGAAGGCCATCTCGTCGTGAGGATTGATCGCCACCTTGAGGAAGCTGCTCACATCCTTCACGTGCGCCTGCTCGAAGAACCGCAGGCCGCTGGTGATGACGTATGGGATGTTGCGGCGCGTCAGTTCCATCTGCAATTCCATCGCATGGTAATGCGCGCGGTACAGCACCGCGATCTCGTTGAGCGCCACGCCTTCGTCGCGCAATTCAAGAATGCGTTGGGCGACGAATAGTGATTGCTGGTTGCTGTCGGGACAGGGGATCAACCACGGCTTCGCGCCACCGTCGCGCACCGCGGTGAGGACCTTGGCGAACTGGTGGACGTTGGCCTTGATCGCTTCGTTAGCCAGCTTGAGGATGCTCGGCACGCTGCGGTAATTGACCTCGATCTTGAACGTGCGCGCGCTCGGGTAGCGCGTCGGGAATCCGAGGATGTTGCGGTAGTTGGCGCCGCGCCAGGAATAGATCGATTGCGCATCATCGCCCACGACCATCAAGTTGCGATGCTGCATCGCGACGGCGTCGATCAACTCCGCCTGGATCTTGTTCGTGTCCTGGTATTCGTCCACCAGAACATGCAGGAACTGTTCGCGATAGCGTTCGGCGACCTCGCCGTGCTCCTGGAACAGCCGCAGCGTGTTCACGAGCAGGTCATCGTAATCCATCGCGTTGGCCTTGAGCTTGCGTTCGCGATAAACGTTGCGCAACGTATTGATCGGCCCCGCGAGATGTGAAAAGTAATCGTATTGGTCGACCAGCACTTTTTCAACAGAACGGTCAGTGTTCACCGCCAGCGAATAGATGTCCGCCAGCACGTCGCCTTTCGGGAACCGCTCCTGCTTCGTGTCGATGCCGGCCTCGGCAACACACGCGTCGAGCATATCCTTCGAGTCTTCTCGATCAAGGATCGTGAAATCATTGCCGAACCCCAGCAGCTTGGCATGGCGGCGCAGGATGCGATTGCCGATATGATGGAACGTCCCGCCCCAGATCGCGGAGATATCGGTTGGCAACAGGTTCTCGACGCGCCGCAGCATTTCCTTGGCGGCCTTGTTGGTGAATGTCAGCAACAAGATCCGCCCCGGCGGCACGCCGTGCTCCACGAGCCACGCCACGCGGTACGTGAGTGTCCGCGTCTTGCCGCTCCCCGCGCCGGCGATGACCAGCATCGGGCCGGAATTGACGCTGCCGTCAGCGCCCGTGGCCGTCACGGCCTCGAACTGTTGGTCGTTCAGTTCCGCCCGGTAATCAATATGGAGGTCCCGCGCGCCTGTCGCGGGTTTCAGGATATACTCTTGCGTCATCGGCTACTTCTTCCACGCCAACCCGAAGACCACGACGGCTGCCAGGCTCAAGACCGCCAACATCCCGCCGGGCATGAACCGCCGTGTCTTTGCGTAACGAATCGCGAAAATCACCACGAGCAACGCCGCAATGACCAGCGCCACCGCGAGACTATCGCCCGAACCACGCCAAACGCCAAAACCGCTGGCCAGCAAAGCCAACCCCATGCCCACCCCCGATATTAGCGATGCTTTGCTCCCCACTTTGACGAATCCCATGATGCCCCCGAGAATCATGATCACGCCATAAACCCAAATCTCAATCGCGGTGTTTTGCATGGTCGCCACCCTACCCGATGCACCCATTATTTGTCCAGCGAACCCCCGCAATTGGCACAAATCTTTCTGTACTTGCAGTGTTGGCCGCGATTATCATACAGTCTCGCCGTTGAGAATGTGTTGCAACCGCCGGCCTCGTAAACAAGGAGATGCAGTGATGCTTAAGAACAGAACGCTGAAGACTTGGTCGATTATTCTCACGGGCAGCCTGGTCGCCGTAGGCGTGTCCCTATTCATCTTTTCCACCCGTTCGGCTCGCGCCGCCGGCGGAACCCTGATTGCCCGCAGCCAATTGCGGCGAACCGCTGACCTGTCACCACGCAGTGCGGTCGGTTCCGTAGTGACGATGATCGACTCGAATGGGAAGGAGACATTTCTAGTCAATGTCACCAAATTGGGACAGGATAATTTCACCCTCTTTATTCGTGACGAGCCCAGTTTTACGACCAACGGTGTCGGGGGCGCGGACTTGCCTCCCTTGGCTCGCACAGGTATCAAGAAGGGCACTTGGTCGCGCAGGCTGGTCGGTTTGGGCGAGGCCCCTCCGGATTTTCTTCCTTTCGTCGGAGACTTGACACAGCTAGACAATACGTCAGTTGACGTTTCGCAACCAGACATCCCCAGTGTCACAACCATCTTTACAAACATTATCGCCGGCACAACGAACATTGTCATGGGGGTGACGAATATCGTTGGCGATGTAACGAACATCCTCGACGGCATCGTGATCCCGAACCCTGGTCAGACCGGGCTCGTTTTCTCGACACTTTGGGCGCCGCTCTACTCCTTGACCACAGATCTAGGCGCGCGGAGCTATCATCGACACGGCAGCTTGGTCGCTATTGGCGATGCCAGTCCGAATGCTGTGGGCATGATGAACATCAGCTTTAACGGGAACAGCGGCCGTTCGGAACTAAAGATCCGTGCGTCAAACCTGACTCCTGGCCAGCAATACACCCTCTTCATTGCCAACACGACCAACCACAACATGACCGTCATGCTCCCGGTGGACAACATGACCCAGAAGAACCTCGGTTCAACCGCCACGTTTGTTCGCGACACTCAATTCGGCGATCCGCTGCCGAAAACCGGCGATCCAGTGCCGGTACAAGCCCGCGATGTCGGTGATCTCTCCGGACACATTGTTCAGATCCGGGATGCATTTGACAATGTCCACTTGCAGGGCGATATGCCCTAACGGGCAAAAACCATCCATTGGTTCGGCTCTCGCAAACGCGCTGCCACTCTCTGGCGGCGCGTTTGTCGTTTAGGCCTCGATCTGCTTCAGGTCGATGCGCCCGTCGTAGAGGGCTTTGCCGATAATTACCCCGGTAAGATTGCGGCATTCCTCTGTCATGCTCTGGAGTTGGCGAACGTCGTCGGTCGTACTCACGCCGCCGCTGGCAATCACGAAGCACTTCACGGCAGCGCACACGCCCCGGATTGCACTGTAATTCGGCCCCATCAGCGTTCCATCGGTGGCGATATCCGTGCAAATGATGTGTTTCACTCCGAGTTGGTCAATCTGCCGGGCAAAATCCACCGCTGACAGCTCCGTGCGTTCCACCCAGCCCTTGACAGCCACAAACCCGTCCCGCGCATCGATACCCACGGCTACACGCGCACCGAAATCCATCGCGAGCGTCCGCACGAATTCAGGCGACTCGCACGCCTTGGTGCCAATGACCACGCGCGTGACGCCCATCTTCATGGCTTCCTCAATTTGCGCTTGCGTGCGCATCCCGCCGCCGAGTTGAACGGGAATCTGAATGGTTTTGAGGATCGTTCGTACACAGTCCCAGTTCCGCGGTTCGCCTTCGAAGGCCCCGTCAAGATCGACGACATGCAGGTAGCGCGCCCCTTCGTTTTCCCAGCGCCGGGCAACCGCCGCCGGGTCATCACTGTAAACGGTCACCGCATCGGCGCGCCCCTGCTGCAGGCGCACCACCTTGCCACCCTTCAGGTCGATGGCCGGATAAATGAGAAAAGGTCGGCTCAAGACTGGCCCTTCCCCAATCGCACAAAATTCTCCAGCATCTTCAAACCTACCGCCTGCGATTTTTCCGGGTGAAACTGCGTCGCGAACACATTCCCGGCCCAAAGCATGGAGCAAAACTCGATGCCGTAGTCAGTCGTACCGCAGACAGCCGACGCATTGTTCGGCTTACAATAATAGCTGTGGACGAAGTACACATAGCTGCCATCCGCCACATCTTTCAATAGAGGACAATCGCCCTGCCGAACGCGAAGTTGGTTCCAACCCATGTGCGGAACTTTAAGCCCATTCACCGCAAAGCGCGGTACGGTGCCCGGAAAAAGTGCGAACCCTTTGACGCCCGGCGCTTCCTCGCTGGATTCGAAGAGCGCCTGGAATCCGAGGCAGATGCCGAGGAACGGGCGTTTCGTCGCGATGAATTCGCTGATGGCCTCGACCAACCCGATCTTATTCAGGTTGGCCATGCAATCGCCGAACGCTCCGACACCGGGAAGCACCAGCGCGTCGGCCGCCAGCACCGACTTGCGGTCGCTCACGATGCGAACGTCAGCCCCCACCCGCGCCAGCGCCTTCTCGACGCTGCGCAGGTTGCCCATCCCGTAATCAACGAGTGCGATCATCCAGCCGAGGACAATATCGGAGATTTGCTGCGTCGGGCAAGCCCCGGCTCATGAAGGCGGACGGCGCGCCAGAAGGCGGCTGACAGCGCGGCTGGGGGTTTCGATGAATAGTTCCCGAAGAAACGCGTCCGTCGTCATGGCGCGCGGCTCGGACAGCCGGTTGCGAAACACCAACGCCACAACCGTAATAATAGCCGCGGCGGCGTACGACACGCTGTACTGGTTCCACTGCCATTGCGACCACGAGGCTTCCCAACCCGCCAGCGTATCCAACAGGATGCCCCAAAGGACTGGGAACACCCCGAGCACAAGACTTGTCACCACGGTGTACAAGGCGAAGAAATGGCTGCGTCCCATCGGCGGCACGGTGGCCATGACCAGCCGTGTATTCGCGAGGTTGAAAAGCGAGATGCTGATTGCGGCGGTGAACTGGATCACGAAAATCGTCGGGAATGTAAATGGCAGGATCCGCGCAGCCACCGAACACCAGCAACTCAGGTGCAGGACGAAAATCAGCGTCGACAGACCCAGGAGCGGACGGCTCCCTACCCGATCCACAAGATGACCAAATGCCCACAAGCAAATGACGGACACCGCGCTCGACAACACCATCATGCCCAAAATTAGTGAGTCGGTTGCCGCGAAGGAATCGCGAAGAAACGGGATCCAAAACACGCCGCTACCCGCTTGGGCGACCAGGAAGACGGCATTGTACACGAGCAATCTGAAGAACGGTGGGTGAAGGAGCATTTCCTTGTAGGGCACCCTTTCGTGGTTCTCGGAGGACGGCGGCACAGGGACGTCGGGAATGCGACGCAAAAACCAGAGACTGATGATCGCAGTGACGAAACTGGCAAAGAATAACAGCCCGTACGCATAATTGGTTTCTGGTGGACGCAAATAGAACGCGGCAAGGATCATCGTACCCAGAGTCGCCAGCGCACTGGACATTTGGTCGCGCGAAACATAACGCCCCCGCACTTCCTCGGGTATCCATTGCGTGATCCACGGCAGAAAGCCGCACAACGAAATGCCCCGTGACGCGTTGTAGGCGAACAACAGAAACAACATCAGTGCAATGCGTGTGAGGGAATTGAACTTTTCCGGCAACAGCGCCACGCCCGCCATCGCTAAAATAAACGCCGCCCGCAACGTCCAGCCGCGCAGCACAAACGCCCGATAACCCATGCTCTCTACGAACCGCGCGGCGGGAATCTGCAGGATATTCATCAGTTGCGGCAACGCCAGCACGATTCCCAGCACCGTGGCCGATGCGCCGAGCCTCTTGAAATAGAGGATCATCGGCGTGGCCAACACGATGGTAAACGACACCGTATTGAACACCTGGAACAAATACGCATTCCCCACCCCGGCGGGCATCTTTGTTGGGTTCTCGACCGTCACACCGTTAAGTGATGGAGAACTTTGCCGACGCGGTCAATGAAATTACCCGTTTGCGCGTGACGATTGTTCGTTGGGCTTGTCAAATTCTTACGAAAGGGAGACGCGTCGTGACGATGGCTCAATTCATTAGAGGCGAATCGGCGGGCTTTCTGCCTGGATGGAATCGTGGCTGACCACTCGGCACCGAAGGTGTTGGAGAGCCTGATCCAACAGGCCGAGCGTGCGAATGCCAGCGACATTCATCTGCAGAAGCGCGCCGACGCAACCCAGGTCGCTTTTCGTCTGGATGGCATCGTCACAGCCGTCTCGGACATTCCCACCGACCTGGCCGACCACGTTTTTGGCCGCATCAAGTTCCTCGCGCGTCTCAAGACGTATCAGGATTCGCTGCCGCAGGACGGGCGTATCGACAAGAGCGATGTCGGTGGCCACCATGACATCCGCGTGGCGACCTACCCTACGGTCACCGGCGAGAAAATCGTCTTGCGATTATTCAGCGACTTCACAGCGCCCACCCTGCACGAGCTGGATTTTCCCGAAACGGTTTGCACGGAACTGGAGACGTTTCTCCGGCAAACCGCAGGCCTGCTGTTGTTGACGGGTCCGGCGGGCACCGGCAAGACAACAACCATTTACGCCTGTCTGCGGCAGTTGCTGGACCTCGGCGGGCGGCACATCATCACTGTCGAAGATCCCGTCGAGCAGATCGTATCTGGTGTGATGCAGACGGAAATCAACGACGCGCGCGGCCTGACGTTTTCGAAAGCGGCGCGCCATTTGTTGCGGCAGGACCCGCAAGTCCTGGTCATCGGGGAAATTCGCGATGAAGAGACCGCCAACATCGCCGTACGGGCTGCGCTCACCGGGCATCTCGTGATCTCCACCTTGCACGCCGGCTCATGCCGCGGCGTGTTCGAACGCCTGCTGGTGATGTGCCCGGACCATTTCGCTATCGCCTCTGTGGTTGGGCTGGTTCTCAATCAACGCTTAATACGCCGACTCTGCCCGACTTGTCGCGGCGACGGCTGCGAGTCGTGTCTGCGCACCGGCTACAAGGGCCGCGCACCGTTGGTCGAATGCGTGAAGATGGACGAGCCGATGCGCGAGCGGCTGCGCACTCACGACCTGGCGGCGATCACGCCGTCAGGCTCGCTCGAAGCCGCCGGCCGCGGTTTGGTGGAACGCGGTATCACTAATGACGCAGAACTCCGAAGGGTACTGGGCACATGAACCTGGACGAATTCGCCTTCTTCAACCAGCAGTTGTCCGCGATGTTGCGCGATGGCATCCCGCTCGAAAGCGCCCTCGGCCAGCTCTGCTCTTCCATGCGCCATGGCGATCTGCGGGAGGAACTCGAGAAACTCCGCGCCGACCTCGCCAATGGCGTCCCCGTCAACCAAGCGCTCGCCGCGCGCAAATTACCACCCTTCTACGTCCAGATGATTCGGGTCGGCATCCAGAGCAACGACCTGCCTGGCGTACTGACGCTGGTGGCCGACTATTACCGGTCTGGCAATCTGATTTGGACCCGTCTGAAGGGGTTGATGGTTTACCCGGTCATCTTGCTCGCCGGTTTGCTCTGCGCCTCGATTGTGATGGCGATTGTGTTGGGGGTGATGCGCAGCGGGTTCGAGGACATCAACCGCGATCTGCTCGAGGGCAAGTCGTTACCCGGGCTTACGCAGTTTTACATGGAACACGGTATTGCCATATTCTGGACGCCTGTTTTCGTCTTCGCCGCGGCATTCATTGCTGCGGCAGTGACGGTCTCTCTTCCATCGATGCGCCAGAAATGGCGCTGGCTGCTGCCAACCTTTCGGGAGGCGAGCCTCTGGCAATGTGCCTCGGCAATGCAAATCATGCTACAGGGCGGCTGCACGTTGAATCAATCCATCACGCTCCTTCGCGACCTGGAAGAAGGCTCGCCAGCCGGGGCCGAACTGGGACGCTGGCAGCAGCGCCTCGGTGATGGACACGCCCAGTTTCGAGATGTTACGGCAGGAAGCCATGTATTTCCTCCCTTGTTCCTCTGGATCGTCGGCAACGCGCGCGAGGAGTTGGCGGAAGGCTTCCGGCAAGCCGCAGAGATTTATCGGCAGCGAACCGCCTACCGGATGGAAGCGTTTCTCTACGCGGTGCTGCCGGCATCGGTCATAATCATGGGCCTGGCGATTTGCCTACAGGTATTCCTGTTTGTCCTCGCCGGGTTCATGCCGCTGATGAGCGTAATCGGAGCGCTCGGGGGATAACGGACTGATTCACACGGTCGCCACAATCTATGCGCTCAGTGATTCCTCTCACGCTACTGGGAGTTGGCTTGTGAATTTATCTGCCTTCTTGATCGGGTTTGCAGTCCAATCCGCCCTGTGGGTGGTACCCGGAATTGTCCTGCTGCTGGCAGCAAAGTGTTTCATCGTGGCCCCCATGCGCCGACGCGAAGCGGCACACACGTTTCTCGATCTGCTGGAAATGGGATTGGCGCAAGGGCGTAGCCCAGAAAACACGGTCGTTGAAGTTGCCGCGACGGGAGACAAAATTATTGGAGAAGAGTTCCATCAGATTGCCCGGCGCATTCGGGATGGAGCTTCATTGGGGCACGCCCTGGAGTCGACGCCGATGTTCCTTCCGGAACCGGTGGCGGCAATGTTGCAGGCCGGCGAGCGCCTGGGCGACATCCGTAAAGTATTGCCTGCCTGTCGCGACACACTGAGTGCCGGTCCTTCGCGCGCGATGGGAGCGTTCAATTACCTTCCGGTTTTTTCTCCGTTGTTGCCATTGCTGGCGGTCGTGCTCTTCCTTTGCATCGTCATCATTCCAAAATTCCAGGGAATTTTTCATGACCTGCTGGAAACAGGACCCCTGCCCATCGCTACCCTGATGGTTATCACCTATGCTAAGGCGCTCTTGGGGTTCAGCGTATTTGCCGCAGTACTGGGTTTCCTGGTACTCCTTCTGGGTCGGGCGCGCCGGCGATGGCCCTCCGCTTATTCGCGCACAATCAAAGCTCTCTGCGATCAATGGCTCTTCCGTCTGCCGTGGCGCCGCAAGCGAATGCAACGCGACTTTTCCGCCATCCTGGCCATTCTTCTCGATACCGGGGTACCCGAGTCGGAAGCTGTAAGACTCGCGGCACGGAGCACGGCCAATTATGTTTTCGTGACTCGCTCCCAACGGGTAATTGAACACTTGCAAGGGGGTGAAAAACTCACCGGGGCTATTCGAGCTGTCGACGACTCCGGAGAGTTTCAGTGGCGCCTCGCCAACGCCGCGCACGGCCCTGGTGGCTTCTTACGTTCACTCCAAGGTTGGCACGATACTTTGGATGCCAAAGCCTACCAGCAGGAACAAGCTGCTTCGCAAGTGCTTTCGACGGTGTTGATAATTCTCAATGGCGTCCTGGTCAGCATCGTTGTCCTGGCCATCTTTCAACCAATTATCGCCTTAATCCAACGTGAGGCCCTCTGGTGAACCGGTGTCGACACGAGCGCGGTTCGATGATGATCGAGATGATGACGGCCCTGGCCATTCTCGTCACGATTCTCCTGCCGCTAGGCCTCTCGTTTGTGGACGAACAGCATGTGTGTCGCGTTTATTACTGGCGCGCCGTGGCCATGGAAGCGATCGACGGAGAAATGGAAGTCCTCGCCGCCGGCGAATGGCGGTCTTTTGCGGAAGGCACGACAGCGTATACCGTCCATGCCGAATCGGCAAAACATCTGCCGTCGGGCAAATTCACCCTGACCGTGCACGGTCCACATTTGCGGTTGGAGTGGCGGCCTGAAAAGTCCCGCTTTGGAGCGCCCCTCGTACGAGAGGCGGTGGGACAATGAAGTCGGAACGCGGGTATTCGCTGGTCGAATGCCTCGTCTATATTGCCGTGTTCGCGGTCGTTCTGAATCTCTCCTTCGTGGCCTATTACCGTTACGATCAGCACACGCGCAACCTTCGCCGCAATGCCGACGACATCACCCGCGCCCTGCGTGGCGGCGAACATTGGCGCGAGGACGTCCGCGCCGCCATTGCACCGCCACACACGATTGAGAATGGCCTGGTGATTCCGCAGCACTCTGGCGAAGTCACTTATCTCTTCACGAACGGCGCTGTCTGGCGGCAGACGGGTGCAACGCGGACGGTTGTGCTCAAACAAGTGAAGGCTTCCACAATCTCGAGTGACTCGCGTCAGCGCGTCAACGCGTGGCGGTGGGAAGTAGAACTGGCTAGCCCCCAGAAGGTCGTCCTCGTGCGTCCACTATTCACCTTCACCGCCGTTGCCAGGAGATCGTCATGAAAGATGAACGTGGAAGCGCGATGATTGTTGTGTTGACCCTCACGATCCTGATCACGACACTGATTGTCACCAACAGTTTTGTGCTGAGTCAACTCAGGCAGGAGTTAAAACGCATCGACGGCGAACAGCAGAAGAAGTTCACGCCTGCCACACCGAAAAACTAGGCTGCATCTTTCGACTGCTTCTTGCGAATGAGGGGTTCACGTTTGCCTTCAACGACGCCGCGGTTAATAGTGACTTCGGCGATGTCGTCGCGCGAGGGGATTTCGTACATCAGGTCGAGCATCAGTTTTTCCAACAACGACCGCAGGGCGCGCGCGCCGGTGCCTTTCTTGAGGGCAGCTTCCGCCAACGCCTGCAGCGCGTCCTTGGTGAGATTAAGGTTTACACCTTCCATCGCGAAGAGCTTGCTGTACTGCTTGATCATCGCGTTCTTGGTCTCGGTGAGAATCGCGATCAGTTCGGACTCGATCAATTCATTAAGGACCGAGACAACGGGCAGTCGCCCAACGAACTCCGGGATCAATCCGAACTTCAAGAGGTCCTCTGGCTCAACGTGCTCCGTAATGCTGGCGCGCTGGGCCAGTTTGACCGTCTCATCGGCCTTGGCAAACCCCAGCGCGTGTCCACCGATGCGTCGCTGGACAATCTTGTCCAGGCCAATGAACGCGCCACCACAAATGAAGAGAATGTGCTCGGTGTTGATCTGGATGTATTCCTGATGCGGGTGCTTGCGACCGCCCTGTGGCGGGACATTGCATACCGTTCCTTCCAGGATTTTTAGCAGGGCCTGCTGCACACCTTCGCCTGAAACGTCACGGGTAATGCTGGCCGAATCGCTCTTGCGCCCAATCTTGTCGATCTCGTCGATGTAAACGATGCCGAGTTCGGCCCGTTTGACATCATAGTCGGCTCCCTGCAACAGTCGCAAAATAATGTTCTCGACGTCCTCGCCGACATAACCGGCCTCGGTCAGCGTCGTGGCGTCAGCAATGCAGAATGGTACGTCAAGAATCCGCGCGAGCGTGCGCGCGAGCATCGTCTTTCCCGAACCCGTTGGCCCAATCAGAAGAATGTTGCTCTTCTCAATTTCAACGTCGCGATGTTCGTCCAGTTTGACCGCGCCGTTGGCCGCCTTGTCGGGATTAGTGTTGTCCTGCTGGATGCGCTTGTAATGGTTGTGTACCGCCACCGCGATGGTCTTCTTGGCCTGTTCCTGCCCGACCACATACTGGTCGAGTTGCCGCCGGATCTCCGCCGGCTTCGGGACGTTGAGGCGAAAACCGGCAGCCGACTTGGTCTTATGCTGGCCAAGTTCCTTGTCGAGGATGCTCTTGCAGACCGTGATGCAGTTGTCGCAGATGTAAACGCCCGGACCGGCGATGAGCTTGCGCACCTCGCCGTGGGTCTTCCCACAGAAGCTGCACATCGTCAAATTGGTCGGGCGTGCCATGCGTCTCGTTAGCTGGATTTCTCCGTCTTCTTGTCGGGGTCACGGCGCGATTTCACGACCTCGTCGACCAGACCGTAGTCCCGCGACTCAGCGGCGGACATGAAGAAATCGCGGTCGGTGTCCTTCGCAATCGACTCGATGGGTCTTCCCGTAGCCAGGGCGAGGATTTCGTTGAGGCGGTCCCGCATCCGCAAAATCTCTTTCGCTTGAATGCTGATGTCAGCCGCCTGTCCCTGGACTCCTCCCCAAGGCTGGTGAATCATAATCCGCGCGTTGGGCAGGGCGAAGCGTTTGCCCTTGGTCCCTGCTGCGAGCAGCACGGCACCCATGCTCGCGGCCTGGCCCACGCAGTAGGTGGTCACGTCGCACTTCACAAATTGAATCGTGTCGTAGATCGCCAGCCCCGAAGTGACGGAACCACCGGGCGAATTGATGTAGAGATTGATGTCCTTGGCGGGGTCCTCGGACTGCAGGTACAACATCTGCGCAATGATGAGATTGGCGACGTTATCGTCGATCGGCGTGCCAATGAACACAATGCGGTCTTTCAGCAAGCGGGAAAAGATGTCGTAGCCGCGTTCGCCGCGGCCCGTCTGCTCCACCACCATCGGTACCAGTAACTGAGCTTTGTCCATTTGCCTTCCTTTTGGCTTCATACTAGCATTTCTTTTGCCGACTGCAACCAATGCCGGCGCTGTCCCCCACTCCCAGCTAACTTTCGGTGTCCGTCTCGATTTTGGCGTTGGCCACGAGGAAATCCAGGGTCTTGCCAACCAGAATTTGTTCCTCAATCTCCCCAAATCCGTTCTTTTCGGCCAATTGCGCCTTCAGCTTTTCGGGTGTAATCCGGGCGCGCTGGGCGAGCTGCGCAATCCGTTGCTCGACTTCCGCCTCCTCTACCTTGATCTGCTCGGCCTCGGCGATGGCCTCCAGGATAAACGACGTGCGGAGGCGCCCCTTGGCATTCTGGGCAGCAAAACCGTAGATCTCGTTTTTCTTTTCTTCGAGCTGCTCTTTCGTTGCCCCGCGCATGCTGTTTTCGCGAACTACATCATAAATGATGCTGCGCGTCTCCTGTTGCACAAGTGACTCGGGCAGTTCAAATTCCACCTTGCCCAACAGGTGGTCAGCAATTTGACGGCGCACCTCCGCATCCTGTTGGCTCTCGGCCTCAGCAACGAGACTTTTGCGGACCGCATCCTTCAGTTTTTCCACACTTTCGAGACCGACCTTCTTGGCAAACTCGTCATTGAGTTCGGGCAGCTTTTTCTCCTTCAGTGCGGTTACATCCACGAAAAAAGTGGCCTTCTTTCCCGCCAACGCCTTTTGGGGAAAGTCAGACGGAAAATCGATGAGAACCTGTCGTTTCTCGCCAGCATTGGCTCCGATGAGTTGCTCGCAAAAGCCCGGCAGAAACGAATCTGCTGAAACGAGCAGCCAAAAATCCTTCTTTTCTCCCAATTCCTTGGCGTCGGGCACTAGTTCGCTGATTGGTTTGCCATCGGCCACAGCGGTGTAGTTGATGACAGCGAAGTCGCCGGTCTGTAGCGGGCGGCCTTCGACGGCGACGAAGTCGGCCTGTTGCTCGCGTAACGTCTCGATGGTCGTATTGATTTCTTCTTCCTTTACCGCGACGGCCTTCTTCTTCACGGGAATACCCTTGTAATCCGGAAGTGCGAATTCGGGCGCGGTATCAACGGCCGCGGTATACACCAGCGGGCGACCGGGCTGGTAGTCAACCGATTCGATCTGCGGATAACCCACGACCCTCAACTTCTGCTCGCTCAGGGTTTCGCGGTAACTTTCCGGGATAAGCCGCTTGCGTAGCTCCTCGTCGATCTGGCCAGCGTAGCGCTTCTCGACCATCGGTTCGGGCGCTTTGCCGGGACGAAAGCCGGGGATCGCGGCGAACTTGCGGAATTCCTGCAAAATCTCAGCGCGTGTCCCGGCGACCCGCTCGGCATCTACTTCAACACGGAGTTTCTTGCGGCACGGCGCAGTGTTTTCAATTGTAACAGCCATCGCTAATGTCATCTCCCAGTCTTTGAGGCGCCAACGGTATAGAAAAGCGTCGAAGCGTGCAACTCGCAAAGTTGAGGGGTTCCCGATACCCTACAAGCACAGATTTGAGAGGTGTTTGGTCGAGGTGACGGCGATTTTGCGTGTTTTGGGGTCGATTCCGGCAAAATATCCCCAAAAAACCTCCTTTGGCACGCTTGGCACCGACACTGCTATTTACACAGTCACCCTATACCATACCTCGTCGAAGGCGCTTCTCCAACGCCAACCGACATAAGGAAGCCGAGGCCCCTAACCTCGGCTTCGCCTCTTTTAGGGGGAAACTCTCCCGCCACATCAGTCAGTCTTCGGCTGCTCCAGCGGCAGGGTTGGTTGCGCTGGCGCCGAGGTGCTTTCAAGATCCAGATAGAGCTTGTGCTCGTCGGCGCTGTAGCCCAGCAATTCGGCATACCGGCCCCAACGCACGATCGATTTGAACATGATGTGCGGCTTTTCGGTGGGTAACCACACGGCCAGCTCTTCCAACACCAGATCTTCGTCGACTTTCTTGTCCTCCTGGCTTTGCAGCATTTCAATCACGTGTTCGACCAGTTGCAGTTGGCGGAGTTGTTGATTGACGAGCCGCTTGCGCCCGTTGACATTCTCCGCGAGCAACTGCCGACCCAGCGGCAGCAGCGTGACCATGTGCTTCGGGGTGTCGACGAAATCCAAAAGCTCCGCCGCCTTGACCAACTCCAGTATTTTGCCGAATTCTTTCCCGACCTCCACCGACAGGTCGAAAATATCCGCGGTACCGTCCGCGTTGTCGACGCGTTCCAGCAAACCGATCATTTCCCCAACGTTCACATTCGGCAGCGGCATGATGCGCGCGGGCTTGGGGGCGGCAGGGGCCGCGGGTGTTGGCGTTGGTGGCGCCACCGGCTCGTCGGGCATGAGGGCCGTTGTTAGGATGTCATGGATGCGTTCCGCCATGGCCATAAACGCCGCGTCGTGATAATCGCGCGGGTAAGGCAGCGGATTGTCCAGTATCTTCCGAATTTGTCCCGGATGCGCGCCCAGCACCACGATACGGGAAGCGACAAAGACGGCTTCGTTGATATTGTGGGTGACCATCAGCACGCTGTTCGGGTCGGCCTTCGCGTCCTGCCAGAGGTTCACCAACTCCACCCGCAGGTTTTCGGCCGTCAGCACGTCCAGCCCGCTGAACGGCTCATCCATGCACAAAAGTTCTGGCTGTGCCACCAGGGCCCGCGCGATCCCAACGCGCTGCTTCATACCACCCGACAACTCCTTGGGATACGCCTCCTCAAAACCTTCCAAACCCACCCGGTCGATGGCGCGCGTGACCAGGTCCTTCTGCTGCTGCGGCTCGCCGACGCGCCCGTTCAGGCCCATCGACACATTCTCTGCGACCGTCAACCACGGATAGAGAGCGAAGCTTTGGAAGACCATCGAAATTGAAGGATTCAACCCATGCAGCGGTTGCCCATGCACCAACACCTCGCCGGTCGTGGGATCGATCAAACCGGCGAGGATGCGAACGATCGTTGACTTGCCGCAACCGCTGGGACCGAGCAGCGCGGTGATGTCATGGCGGCGCACGTCGAGGCTGATATTATCCAGCACCTTCAGCTCTTTGTCGCCGGGCAGATGAAACGTCTTGCTGACGTTCCGCATCTCGCAAATGATTTCTTTTTTATTTTCCATACGCAGGACTAGGTCACTTCGTCAGCGAGTACTTTTCCTCCGCCACCCGGTACAACGGCTGCCACAATATCCGATTCACACCCACCACCGCGATACACATCGCCAGCACGCACGCCGCCAGCATGGCAAATTCTCCCTGGTTGGTTGCCAGGCTAATCGTCGCCCCCAGGCCGTCCGCCGTGAGCGTCTCCTTGCCGGATTGGACGGCCTCCGCCACGATACTCGCGTTCCAGGCGCCGCCCGCCGCCGTTACCCAGCCCGTTACGAGATACGGGAAAATAGCCGGCATAATCAATCGCCGCCAGCGTTCCCATTGGCCCATCCGATATACTACCGCCGCTTCCCTCAAATCATTCGGGATCGCCATCGCCCCCGCAATCACATTAAACAGTATATACCACTGCGTGCCGAGCAACATGAGCGCGATGGATCCCCAGTTGATGGTTACGCCTGCCCAGTGCAGTGCGAGCAGCGCCAGCGGATAAACCATCGGCGCGGGAAACGAGGCCATGATCTGGATGATCGGCTGCAGCGCCCGCGATAGTCGCGGATTCAATCCCACCGCCACACCAACCGGTACCGTCCAAATTGTCCCGAGAATCACCGCTGCCGTCACCCGCAGGAATGTCAGCACAGTCACGCCTCCCACATGCATCCAGTCGCTCTGATGCAATTGCATGAGCAACCGCACCACGTTCACGGCACCCCACCCCACTGCGACCAGCGCCGCGATGCCAACCAGCCAACCTCCTATCTTGCGGAGAAATTTCCCGAACTCAAACGCCGGGCGCCCATCGCTATCCAACGCATCCACCATCGCACCGCCACCCGCCGTCGCCAGAGCTACGGGCGGGGTCGCCATGGCCACGAGCGGCGTCCACACGCGCGTATCCACCCAGCGGAGCAACCGCGATTTCTGGAGAAGATCCAGCACGACCGACCCGGCCTGCTCCGAGGCCTCTGTCTCCTCAAACTTGAACTTCTGTGACCACGCGACGATCGGCCGCCAGAACAACTGGTCCACGGCCACGATCATCACCACCATCGCCACCACCCCGTAAATCATGGCGGGCATGTTGTCCTTCTCAATGGCGACGCTCATGTACGACCCGATGCCCGGCAAGCGAAAATCTTTTCCCCGCAGCACGAATGCCTCGCATACCGTCAGAAAAAACCATCCGCCCGCCATGCTCATCATTGAATTCCACACCAACCCCACTGCCGAGTACGGCAGTTCCAATTGCAAAAATCGCTGCCAGGAGGTCAGGCGGTACACCCGCGCAGCATCCCCCAGCTCCGCGGGGATCGACCGCAGGGAATGATAAAAGCTAAAGGTCATGTTCCACGCCTGTCCCGTGAAAATCATGATCACACACGATAGTTCCAACCCGAAATTGCTGGTTGGAAACGCCGCCACCAGCGCCAGCACCAGCCCCGGCAGGAAGCCGAGGACGGGAATACTCTGCAGAATGTCGAGCAGCGGCACCATCACCTTTTCAGCGCGAGCGTTGTAGGCTGCCACCCGCCCGTAAATCAGCGTGAAGATTAGTGACAACACATACGCCGCAAACCCGCGAAAGAGGCTGAATAGCGTGTACTGCGGCAACGCCCATGGACTCAAGTTGATCTCGACGGTGGGACGCAGCACTCCCGACCACTCCGAGCCGATGGACACCAGCCCGTACACCGTCGCCCCTAACGCCGCCAGCACGACGACGTCCACCAAACTGAACGCGCGCGGCAATTTGATGTTGGGTCGAATCAAGCTCATGACAAAAGCAGCGCCGCCTTCTTACCCCGCCTCCGGAAATTTTGCACGGCCAAATTTCGCCCCTTCGCCTATAGGGCGCCGTGCCCAATGTCAACGACGCCTCTCGGGACGCCCGCCGATGCCATGATGTGGTGATTTTCCGAGCCGATTGTTCCTGCGCCCGCAAATGAAGATGGTCATCGACCCCACAACCGTGCCGCCGCCAATGGCGAGACTGGTAGCTTGCGCACTGTGTGTCCCGCAATATGCCGCCGCCGCAGTACCAACGAGACCAATAATCAAAGCGAAGCACTGTCCAATACGGGCTTCAACAAAGGCCAGACGTTTCATCTCGATAGCGGCTCGCAGAGCTCGGCGTTCAAGTTGATGGCGATGAAGGGTCTCAATCTTGGCCACCTCTACAAGCTTCTTAGTTAAGCAAAGGCGGGAGCACCCATCGTGCTCCAACTGTCTTGGCGCCTTGCCAGATCCCACTTTCGCTTTCATGTCGCCGCCAGTTTAGCTTAAGTGGTAATGCTGATTCGCGCGTTTTCATACCTTCCTTACTGAGTGATATTTGCAAACTAATTGGCATAACTCTCCAAGACTAAAAAAGCCGTTTAAAGCCACTTTAAACCCGTCTTCAAGAAGAAATGAACTTTAAACGTGTCAACAGATTTTTTCGTCCCAGTCAAAATTATCCCAATTTTCTTTCCATCTACGTGAGAATAATCGACTCCAACGGATGTCTTCCACCTTGAGGTGCCACCGTCCAGACTTCTTCTTGCGGCTAGCCCTAAACTGTCCGTCACGGATAGCTCTTCTGATTGTGGATGGACGGCATTGGAAATGATCGGCGAGTTGTTTCACCGTGTATTTTGACTGTGATAGTTTCTTGCGCCGTTGTCGTCGTAGTTTCAGGTATCGCGGTCGTATCGGCGGGCAATAGGGTGCTGCATTACAAGCGGCAGCAATTAGAATCTCGATTTGTCCCCTCTCCACAACCAAACGCTTGCCGCGTTTCAAGGTGCGAAGGTTTCCGCGACGTATCCATTGAAGAACAGGTGTCCTAGAAACACACAAGAAATTTGCCAATCGGCGTGCCGAGAGACATCGGGGTAAAGTTGCTATCTGGGATCGGAGCTTGTCAGCATCTCGCCGTATGCGGTTCAACGTGAACGAGCTCTTCCAGTTCCGTCGGCGCCGTTTCTTCGACATAGGAATATGCTCATTCGTGCGACTCTTGTTCCGCCGCAGAGATGATCTCCTGAATGAGCCGCTTGTTTGCAGTGAGCTTTTGCTCGGTCAAACTAATCCTTATCGAACTGTTTCCGGCGCATTCAATGCCTTCGCTTTCGAGTTTCTTGGCGAAGGCCTTTCGTTTGTCTGGACCCACCCAAGCATTCAAATGAACGTAAGGTCCCTTACGAGGATGAAACCAGCAAAAATTGCTGCCCGACGTCCCCATAGCCACGTGGCCACGATTATATTTCACTCGAACCTCACCGGCCTGCTTGGGAACGAGTCCGATTATTTGATCCATAATGGCCAGCGATTTCGCGCTTGCTTTGGCATCCCAGTATTGCCGATTAACTTCTTCACCCGGTTCATCCTCCTCTTTGGTCAAATCCAAAACTTTAACAAAGCTAACAGCCAACTTCTTGTTGACCATAAGACCATTCAACTGAATGGCAATTATTGGCACCGCTTTGTTAAGCAGGCTGATGACATTAAAGAAGCGGTTGGTGATCTCTTCAGCAATGATAACCGCGTGATGTTTGAGTTTAGGATAACGCCGTCGCTCAACATCCCAATACTCGATTGTTCGGATGATGTGGCTTTCGTTTACGGTTCCCAACATAATCTCGGTTTCGTACCAAGTCGTCTCGTCGGGGTCAGCGAGAATCAAGTCTATCCGGCCGCCGCTGGGCTGTGCCTTCTCTCGATGCAGAACTGATACTTCGCCAAGTCCGAGAATCGAAGGGTCTTGGCAAATTAGGTCCTGAAGCCACTTCTCATCCTTCCCAGCCTCGCGTAATCGAATTGGTTTAGATTTTATGTATTCGGCATTCATGGTTCATCCTTTCGCTGGGAGTTGCCGCTGATACCACGCGATGGTCTTGGCGATGCCTTCGGGAAAATTTACCCGGGGCTGCCAGCCGAGAAGTTTTTCCGCCTTCGCGATGTCGGCTTGGCTGTGGAGAATGTCGCCGGGGCGCGGCGGGTCGAACTTCGGTTTCACGTTCTTGCCGAGAATCTTGTTCACGGTCTCGACGAGATCCAAGAGCGAGATGCGACCGCCACAGGCGATGTTGAATGACTGGCCGAGTGCTTCTTTCGGCGCTTCACAGGCGAGGACGTTCGCATGGATGACGTTCTCGACGTGGGAGAAATCGCGCGTCTGGCTGCCGTCACCAAAAATGGTCGGCGATTCGTCGCGCAAAATGGCCGTGATGAAACGCGGGATGACGGCGGCGTACTGTGACTGCGGGTTCTGACGTGGGCCGAAGACGTTGAAGTACCGGAGCGCGATCGTTTCGAGCCCGTACAATCGCCAGAAAATGGCCGCGTAATACTCGCCCGTGATTTTGTGGACCGCGTACGGTGAGAGCGGCGATGGCGGCATGTCTTCGCGCTTGGGCAGTGTGGGCGTGTCGCCATACACGCTCGACGACGATGTGAATACCACCCGTTTCACCCCCGCATCGCGCGCCGCGACCAGCAGGTTAACCGTGCCGGTAATGTTGGCTTCGTTGGTCGCCAACGGGTCTTCGACGGAACGGGGAACGCTGGGTATCGCTCCAAGATGCAGCACATAGCGCACATCCTTGATCGCTTGCTGGATGGACTTCGCGTCGCGCAGGTCGCCTTCGAGAATTTCCGCCTTCGCAGCGAAGGATTCCACATTCGCGCGTTTACCGGTGGAAAAATTGTCAAAAACACGGACGCTTCGCCCCTGACCGACCAGGTGCTCGGCGATGTTCGAGCCAATAAACCCGGCTCCTCCTGTGATCAAGTAATCCATTTGTTCTTTCTATTCGTTGCGGACTAACGCCCGATTGTATGCCCGCTTCCCGAGTCGTTGGACAGCGAAAAGAGATGCCACGCGGTATCGTCCGCCGCGACCTCGCCGAGGTTCGCCCGTGTCGCGGTGAACAACAGGTCCGGCACCTCATCGCCCAACAGCCGTAGCGGCACGCGGACAATGAGGTGGTTCTCAACGCTAATGACCTTGACGTCCTCTTCCTTCACGCGTTTGCGATCGTCAAACACATGCACACCGCCGAGGGGCGTAATGTTGATGTGCAGTTTGGGCAGGGTGGCAAAATCGGAACCCCGTTTATAACCGTAAAGCAACAAATGCACATTCGCCCGCTTTCCGAGCCGGTTGTGGACCGTGACCTGCGCAATCAGGTCGTCTCCCTGGCGCACATACGAGGTCTCCTCCAATTGCATGGCGGCGAGTTCCTCGACCAACGCCTGCTCGGCGCTGGTTTTGGGGGACATCTCGCCGGGGTTGAGTCCAATGGCTTTGCTGTGGACAGCCTTCCTCCAGTTGATGACCGCATCGGCTGGCACGGTTGGCACCGGCAACACATCGATCGTGGCAAAGATTTCATCCGCGCGCGCGAACGATACCAGGAAATAGTGCCGCGTCGTTAATTGTGTGCGGTTCTGGAGGATGGCTTCGTATTTTTTCTGCGCTTGCTCCGGCGTCAGTGGCAGTGACAGCCAATCGCCGTCATCCAGCAGCTGCTGCGGTGGCTCAAGTCCCAGTTCCGGATGGTAATGATAGGGAGCCGGCCACCGCCCGAAGTGAACGAGATAATAGTAAAGCTGCGGTGGCGCCTGTTCCGCCGGAAGCTCGAGCACGGCGAGACGTACGAAATTCGCCGCCGCCCGGTGGTCCGGATTCGTATCCGCGGGATGCGTGACGAACACCTTCGTCGGACGAATCCGTCGGAACAATTCCACAAAGTCCGCGACGACGTTCTCAGGTTTGTACAAATGCCCTGGCCCAAACGCGTCCGTGTACGGCACCGCGTTGGTACGCGTCGCGTCGCTGCGAAACGGCCGGGTCTCGCCCCAGTAGTCGCGCCAAATTTGCAACGTCCCATAGTCCGGGTAGCCGAGGAAATTCAGTTGGTCGCGCGTCATGCCGAACAGCGCCGTGGCGGCGGTCGCCTCGCGATGACGCAGTTCGCCGAACGCAATGTATTGGCGGGGACTAAAGTGCAGGCGGAGCTTATAGAGCTTAAACGCGATCTGGTTGTGGTCGCCGCTGGTGAGATAAATTATATGCACCTCCGCACCGACGGCGCACGCCTGCTGGATCAGACCACCTGCGCCGAGAATCTCGTCGTCGGGGTGCGGCGCGACCACAACGATCCGATCGTTGGCCGTGATGGGCGGAAAAGGCTTCTGCGCCAGAGCCGGGGCGCACGCGGCGACAATCAGGAACAGAATGACCGCGCCGCGGCGCATGTCACCTGCCGATACTCTTGTAGACAAAGCCCAGTTCGGTCATCTTCTGCGGGTTGAACAAATTGCGACCATCCAGCACAATCGGCTGGGTCATTACCGAGCGCAGCTTTTCAAGGTCGAGTTGGCGGAATTCATCCCATTCCGTGCAAATGATGAGCGCATCCGCCCCCGTGGCGACGGCATACGCACTGTCGCAGAATTCGACTCCGGGCAAAATCTCGCGCGCCTTTTCCATTGCCTTCGGGTCGTACGCGCGGATTTTCGCACCCTCCTTCTGGAGCGGTCGGATGATTTCCAGCGACGGCGCGAGCCGCATGTCGTCCGTGTTCGGCTTGAACGCGAGCCCGAGCACACCGATGGTCTTGTCTTTCACGATCCAGAGCGTGTCATGGATCTTCTTGAGAAAACGTTCGATCTGGTCGGAATTGATCTGCTGGACCTCCTTGAGCAGGCGAAAGTCGTAGCCCAGCGCCTCGGCGATATGGACGAACGCGCTGAGGTCCTTCGGGAAACAGGATCCCCCGTAGCCGAGGCCGGCATTGAGAAACTCGCGGCCGATCCGCTTGTCCAGGCCCATGCCATGAACGACGTCCGAGATGTTCGCGCCGCTGGCTTCGCAGATGACGGACAGCGCGTTGGCATAGGAGATCTTCAGGGCGAGGAAGGAATTGCACGCGTGCTTGATCAATTCCGCGCTGTTGATGTCGGTCACGATGATCGGGGCGCTGAACGGCGTGTAAACCTCTTTCATCTTGGCCACAGGACGCGAGTTGCCAACGCCAATCACGACCCGGTCCGGCTGCATCAGGTCCTGCACAGCGCAACCCTCGCGCAGGAACTCCGGGTTGCTGATGACATCGAAGTCGACCTTGTGTTTGTTGTAACGCTTGATCGTCTCCGCGACTTTTTCACCGGTCTTGACCGGCACGGTGGATTTGTCCACGACGATCTTGTATTCCGTCATGGTGGCCGCGATCTCGCGCGCCACCCGCTCAACAAAGCTCATGTCCACGTCGCCATTGGTCTTGGGTGGGGTGGGCACGGCGATGAAAATCACCTCGGAGTTGTTCACGCCATCGGCAATCTGTCCCGTGAAGCGCAGCCGCCCGTTGGCGACGTTCCGTTTCACCATCTCCTCGAGGCCCGGTTCGTAAATTGGGATGCCGCCGGCTTGCAGCGTCTCCACTTTCTTCGGGTCGTTATCTACGCAAATGACCTGATGCCCCACTTCCGCGAAGCAGGCACCCGTCACAAGGCCGACGTATCCAGTCCCGACAATGCTGATCTTCACCATAAATTACTCACTCCGCAGCCGACTCAGTTGAACTTCAAAGTACTGGTGGGAAATGCCTTTAGCGTTACGCTGACAAACACCGCCATTTCCGCCTTGGTCGTGGATACGCCAACCTCCTTGTGCCGGCCAAGGTCGCGGAAACCATAATCAATAAGCCAGTCATGCGTTTCCTGCCGCAACGAATACGATTGCTCTTCCCACGTGCCGTCTTCCATGTCAAAGCGTTCGTACACATGCGCGCTCCAATGGCGCGTCAACTGATACGTGAAATCACCCGTAATGAGATTGCTGTCATCACGCAAGTAGCGCGTTCCTATTCCAAAAATCCAATGGTCGGCGTTGATCACGCGCATCTCAGTGTTGAACTCGCGCAGCAACCCCGCCTCCATATCATAACGTGAAAACGCGTCCAACGACAACCACCGGTACGGCCGCAATTCCATCGTCCCGAAAAAGTCCGCAAAATCGGTCTCTCCTGTATCCTTTTCAATATGCCAATCCGTCCAACCCGTCACGTCGACGAGGTTCCACGCCTCGCCGTCACGCCGCGTCTGCAATGCCTGTCGCAAACCGAATCGCACCAGGTTTTGCCCGTCAATCGAGTCGATCGTGTTATACGCCGGGGACTCCAGCGGTGAATACCGCGTCACGGAGAGGAGGTCACCGCCGCGGAGGGTCACGTCGCGCACGGAATCAAATTGGAAAAGATTGTTCGTGGCGACATTGGGAGTCGGAATCCACTGGTAATCCGCAAAAGGCTGCAAAATATGCCGCAGTCCGTCAATGTGGAGCCAGTCGCTGTGCACATCATCCCACTCCCGGGAAATCTTGAAGGAGGCTTGTGTGCCAAGATCATAGACCACCCGCGTTACGTCCTCCTGGTCCGGAGCATCTGCGGGCGCTCGCGAGTAATAATCCCCGCGTACCCCTGCTCGTGGAATCACCGAAAGCCACCCTCCCAACATTTCCGGCATGACGATTTGGTGAAACGTGTCGGCACGGACAGCGTTCCCGACAAAATTCGTGTCCGCCGTGCTTCCCAGCACATTCGTGTTGCCAGGCACATTATGGTACTGCCCAACGCTGCTCTCTCCCTCATAAAAGAACGGCGTGCCGCCCAGCCGCGTCCGATCCACTGCCAGCTTCCCTTCGGGCAAGCGCTCCACCCCGGCGAAGAAATCGTTAAATTCCGGAGTGGTGAGAAGCGACAGCGTGTAATCGGAACCCCGCTTGGTAATGTCAGCGACGGAGCCGGGATCACGGTCGTGGTTGAATTCTTTCCGGAAAAAATCCTGCATCACGGCGGAATCGCTAAGTTTGTTGAGATCAACTGTAACAGTGACGTCATTGGTCAGGTACTGCTTGTGCTGCCACTCGCCACGGTACCGATTGTGGGTGATGTCGCTTTCTTCGAAGCGATCACCGCCGGCAAACGGTTTTGCGTCGTTCAGATAATAACCCGTCAACAACCCGTGCCCATCCGGTCCCATGCGGTATTGCACATCCGCGCCGGTGCCAAAACCACGCTCTGTCCGCTCGTCCGCGTGGACGGTGACTTCCACGTTTTTGGTCGGTTTCCAAGTGTACGCAGACAGGAGGAAAGCCCCCCATCGTGAGTCGTCACCCACCGAAACCATGATTGGCGGCATGTCGCCCTTCAACGAAAAGACGATCATGGGGAACCAGCCAACAGGAGTGTCGCCGAGACGCAGGGTGGCATTGTAGAGCACGACGCGATCGCCGGGCCAAATCTCGCCGTGCGTGGCTTGGAATCGGTAATCCGGCTTGTCGTAATCACAGGTCGTGGCGAAACCGCGGGTGAAAACATAGTGGTCGGCATTTGTCTGCTCGAGGTTCTCCGTATGCACGTAGACTGGGTCGACAAAGCCCTCGGCTTGCTGGGTCTTCAGGGCGCGCGTATCGAAGTTATAATAAAGTGACGGAGAAACCCATTCCTGGGCCGCGCGGTTGAGTCGCACATGCCCCTCCGCCCAGGCTTCTTTCGTCACCGCGTTATACTTCACGTGATCGGCCTGGAGGACGGCATCTTTGTCGTGGATCACGACATGACCGTCGGCGATATAGGTTTTTGACGCCTGGTCGAACTGCATGTTCTCGGCGTCAACGGTCGAGGGTGGACCCAGGTCTTCGGCGGGCGCGTTGGTCGCCGGCTCGTCGGCATACCCGCCTGCCGCCAGCGACAGCAGCGCCACGACCAACAACAGCGGTTTCCCCCCTCTCCTCATAAAAGCGGGCGAAAGCTAACACACCGCCCGATGCGCCAGCAAGGCGAAAGGCTTCTCGCCGCCGCTTATGGAAGCCACACCTTTTGCATCTCTGCGATTGAAAGTCGCAAAGTTGCCCGCGCCCCATTCGCCCCGATCAGTCCGCCACACAAAAGAGGCCCAAACACCCCCGATTTCGATGTCTTCCAGCATCGTGCACGAACCCTGCTATTTACCACTCCTTGTTCAAGAGACGAACGGTGACTCGAATGAAGAAACTGAAAATTCCTCCTGCAAGATTGGGCGAATGGGTTGAGTTCTGCTGGCTTCTCGTGAGCAATCCCACGTTTCAGGCCACCCACAACAAACGTAAAGCCTTCTTCGAATACCAGCTCGGCAAAATCTACACCGCCCATTGCCCCGGGGTGTAGGCCGAATAATTTCAGGCCTCACCCGAACTGATCCGCCTGTTCGCTGCCCAAACTTCCCAATTCTCGTTCCAGCCTGGCGGTTGTTTCCCGCGCGTTTTTGAGCCGGTAGAGTACGTGGCGCTGCAATCGATGACCGTTGGGAAGTCTCGGATGATCAAAGTCATCTTTCGGGTCGTGGGTCATTTTCAGCCGCTGCATCACCCGGGCGGAACGCACATTCGCTTCCGCCGTGAACGAAACGACCTCCTCGAGCCGCAACGTCGAGAAGGCGTACAACAACGCCAGCCGCGCCGCCTCGGTCGCGTAACCCTTCCCCCAAAACTCCGACCGAAACCGCCAGCCGATCTCCGTACACGGTGTGAAGTGGGATTCAAATCGCGGATTGGCCAAACCGGTAAAACCGGCAAACTCACCGCCAATCTCGACCGCCCAGAAGTCCCAACCGCGCTTCGCAATCGCATTCCTTGATCCGGCAAAAAACGCCCGCGATTCCTCCGGAGTCAACTTTCTGGGGAAGAATTCCATCACGCGATCATCGGCGTTCATCTCGGTGAAGTTCGCCAGGTCCGTATCGACCCACTGCCGCAACACCACCCGCGGGCCAACCAGAGGCATCTCGTTCGCGTCGCCGATCGCTCACCTCGCGGCGACAACTTCAATCTCCACCAAGGCGTCCTTCGGCAAGCGGGCAACTTGAACGGTGGAGCGGGCGGGTGGTTCCTTTGTGAAGAACGTGGCATATACTTCATTCATGGCCGCGAAATTGTTCATGTCGCTGAGGAAGACCGTCGACTTCACCACGTTCCGGAAATCCAAACCTTGCGATTGCAGGAGACCACGGATGTTCTCGAGAACGCGGGTCGCTTGCTCGGCAATCCCGCCGGGGACGATATTACCAGTCGACGGCTCCAACGGGATTTGGCCCGCGCAGAAGAGCAAGTCTCCCGCCCAGACAGCTTGGGAATAGGGTCCGACCGCTTTCGGCGCTGCGTCTGTCGCCACGATTTGTCGCTTCATGGATTAATCTCCGGTGCTGGTTGCGGTTTATCTTCCAAGCGCCACGCCAACCAGAGCGCGATTGCGAGGAGCACGGCGTCCTCGGCCAATGCCGTGGTCCCTACTTTCCTCGCGTCAACGGTGCCGAAGCAGCCGCAACGAATGTCATAGCCGTGGGCCAGCGCCCAGCCGATCGCAGCCAGAAAGACAATCATCAGCGCCGCAATCACAAGGGCGCTCGCGCGTTTCCAGATCCCACAGATCAGCATCCCGCCAGCAACCAATTCGATCCATGGCAACGTAATGGCCACGGTATTGGCCAATGCCCGCGGTGGCACATGGTAGTTGGTCACATCCTCGGCGAACTGCTTCAGGTCCGGAACGTGTGAAAACTGGGTTACCTGGAAGTGGTTAACCTGGACATTCCAGATCTTCGCGACGGCCGAAGCCAGGAAGATTCCGCCCAGGATGAGCCGCAGGACCAAATTGATCCACTTCATGGCTGGCCTCCTGTGTGCGTGAGTTGCCCCGCGGTGTGCCAGACGGTCCAGCCGTTAACGAGATGGCGCACATTGTGATAACCGAGTTCCCGAAGCCGGACCATCAATCGGTTGCTCAATTCGCACTCTTCACCGTCACAATAGGTGATGATTTGCGCATCTGGCGTCAGCATCGGCGCGATTTGCGGGAAGTGATCGTCAAAATCCTCCACAGGCAGGCTGATGGCACCGGCAATGTGACCGGCACCGTAGTCGGCCGGGGAGCGGGCGTCGAGAAAGTAACCCGCCCCACTCTTCCACAAACCTTCGGCCTCCTTAAGCGACACTGTGTCCTGGGCCTTCGGTGGCTCCGGCGGCGGCGTGAGCAACGGAATGCGACGCGGGGAAACTGCGTTGGCGGCCAGACCCAGCGCGGCGCCCGCGATCACCATCGCCAGCGCCCGCTGGAAAGTGCGCCGCATGCCTGCCCGCTTACCTCTTCAGAACGGTGACCGTTACGGGTACCGCCACCTTCGGTTGGCTCGATGTGTTTGTCTCGAAGTTGATGACACCCTGCATGGACTGCTTCGGCATCTGCGTGAACTTGGCAACGACCGCGTACGTCTTGCCCGCATCTTTCGTAACCAGTTCGAGATTCAAGTCCTTCACGTTGGTCGACAGATTCTTGATTTCCAGCGGTTGATCGGGCCGGGCTCCCGAGACCTTGATCTCCCGCGACGGCAACGCCTCGGAATTCGTCGAGGAAGCGTCTGTGATTGGCCAATACAACATTGCCGGATCCACGAGCACGTCACCGAGGAGCCGCCCGTTAACGGCGATCACCGCCGCTGGCAGGGGGATGCCCTCCAGGGACAACTTTACGTTCTCGTTAAATTGCCGCGGAGTCCCTTCGTTCTCGACTTCGATGATGACATTCGCAGACTGATCATTTGTGCCTGAGTCGGGCTCAATACGGGCACGCAAGAGTTTATTGCTCGGCTCGGCTTTGCTGATGACGAGCTTCTTGCCGTCCGTGCGACGGACCCGCACGGTCACGTTCGTGATCGTCCCCTGCCGAAGGTTACCCAGTTGGACACTCTGGGGCGTAATATCGAGAATCTGTTTCATTTCGACCTTGATCGACAAACTCGTTTTCGGCGCCTGTGGGTCGTTGGAGGGGACGGTAATGTGTTTCTCGAGCGCACCCCGCTGGCCACTGACGCGGACGGTGAAGACCAGCTCGCCCTTCTCCCCCGGCTTGAGGGAATCCGGCTTCACGCTGGCAACCGTGCAGCCGCAGGATGGCTGTGGCTTCTCAATCTTCAGGTCTCCCGCGCCCGTATTCTGGAACGTAAAGGTTCCTGTGATGGAGTCGACCAGGGAGGTCGTTCCGAAGTCATAGACAGTTTTTTCGAACTGAAGTTTCGGCGCGGGCGCCGTCGCGGCGGCTGACGGGGTATTGGTCCCCGGGGCGTTCGTCCCTTCCGCGCGGGCGCCGCCGATCATCGCCACTGCCCATAACACTGCTGCCAGGAATTCTCGTTTCATGGTGATTTCAATCTCTCCGTTGTTCGTTGAACCAAGGTACGGCGGTCATCTTACGCGAGCACGCCCCTTCTGACAAGCGTTACTCTGCGTGTTCCCTACCTTAAAAGAAGTTGCATTTGACCAGCCTCCGGTTGAAGATTTCCACGCATATTGACAGCGAACATGTCCTTTTTACTCAATCTTTTCCCGCAATCCATGGGCATCCTCGCGACTGCCGTGGGCCTGGGTGACCTCCCGGACAAGGAAATACTCGGGAGCAATCCGGTGGTCGTCACCGCGGGCGCAGTCCTGCTTTCCCTGGGGCTGATTTGCGACCTCTACTTGTTGTTTCGCCTCACGCGATCCTTGGCCATTCGCGAGCCGGCTGGGGACGAAACGTTCCTCAAAATCGAACCAAAACCCTGGGGTGTGCATGACTTGTTATTCGCCGCCGGTGCGCTGGTTATCGCGTGGGTCGCGGCGGAAGGGACGGCTTTGGGGGTATTCAAGCTCGCGCATATGGACCAGGAGGATGCCATCCCGTGGCTCCTGATACTTGACATGTTATTGCGTGTGGTCTTCTTGTTTGGCTTCGTCGCGTTCTTTCGCCGGCGCGGCGTGGATTGGCAGCAAGCCATCGGCCTGCGGCGCAAGCCGGCATTGCACGCCATCGGTTCTGGTGCCATTTTCTTCCTGGCGGTGCTCCCTCCACTTGCCGTCGTCTTTCCAGTTTGTGCGAAGCTTTGTCACGTCTTCGGCATCAAGGATACGCCGCAGGACGTTGCCGACCTGCTGGCCACTTCCGACTCCACCCTCGTGGTCGCCGTCATCGTCGCCTTTGCCATCACCATCGCACCGGTGTTTGAGGAGTTTATCTTTCGCGGCTTCGCCTACCCCGCCCTCAAACAACGTTGGGGAGCCTGGAGGGCCCTCACGCTGGTGTCGGCTGTGTTCGCGGCGATTCATCTTCATGTACCGTCGTTGGGACCGCTCTTTGCCCTGGCGGTCGGGCTGGGGTTGTCTTACGAATTCACCGGTTCCCTGCTGGCCCCGATCACCATGCACGCGCTGTTCAACGCCACCAATGTGGGAATGCTCTTGTACGTTCGCTCTCACTCATGAAGCCCACACCGAAAGAAAAAACCCGCGTTCATGACCTCGGCGAATTCGGTTTGATTCACGAATTGCGAGGCGTTATCGGTCCGGCGCGAGGTTCCGTGGTAGTCGGGATTGGCGATGACTGCGCGGTGCTGCGGGGTGGCCACTCCGACAAGTATCTGCTCTACACCTGCGACCCGGTCGTGGAAGGCGTCCATTATCAACGAACCGATCCGCCCTGCCGGGTCGGCTGGAAGGCTATGGCTCGCAACCTCAGCGACATCGCCGCGATGGGCGGAGTCCCGGTTTGGGCTGTAGTCAGCATCGGCTTGCGGCGGAATATGCGCGCGCACTGGGTGAAAGAGTTGTATGCGGGACTGCAAGCCGCAGCCCGGAAGTTCGGCTGTCAAATCGTCGGCGGCGACACAACGCACGTGAAGCACGAGCAGTTCGTGGTGGTAGCGCTCATCGGAGAAGTCGAACGCTCGCGAATGACGCCGCGGAGCGGGGCCAAGGTCGGCGATTCGATATTCGTGACCGGCGCGCTCGGCGGCTCGCGACGCGGTAAGCACCTCACATTTACGCCGCGCATCAACGAGGCGCGCTGGCTGGTCGGCAACTTCCCGGTGCATGCCATGATCGATCTCAGCGATGGCCTGTCCAGCGACCTACAACGGCTGGTCGAAGCGAGCCGGCCCGGTATTGGATTTGAAATCCATGCGGCGGAAATCCCCATCGCTCGTGCCGCCCGCGGAAGCCTGGCGGCGGCGCTCCATGACGGCGAGGATTTCGAGTTGCTCTTTACCATCGACCCGCGCCAGGTTACGACGCTCCGCCAAAAATGGCCGCGCAAGTTTGACCTTGAGTTGATGGAAATTGGCCGCGTGGTTCGCTCGCGTCAGCCAGTTACATTGATTGCAATGGATGGATCTCGCAGACCCTTGAAATCGGTTGGTTATGATCACTTCGCAACGAGTTGAAACGCGCAGCCTTGAAGAAACCCTGGAGTTTGGCGGGCGACTGGCCCGGGAACTTCAGCAAGGCGACGTCATCGCCTTGTCCGGTGAACTCGGCGCCGGCAAGACCGCGCTCGTCAAAGGCATCGCGCGCGGGCTCGGCATCACCGTGGACGTAACCAGCCCCACGTTCACGCTGATCCATGAATACAACGACGGTCGGTTGCCGCTATTTCACATCGATCTCTATCGCCTCGACAGCGTCCTGCAGGCGCTGGCAGTCGGCATTGAAGATTACCTGGGTGGCCCGGGTGTCACGGTGGTCGAATGGGCGGAGAGGATTGCGCCGTTGTTGCCGCCGCACACAATCCGAATCCATATGGAATCGCTGGGTGAAACCACGCGCCGCATTGAAGTCGCATGATCACCCTGGCTATTGATACTTCGACGCCGCGCGGTGCGGTCGCACTCTTGCGTGATGACACACCGCTCGCAGAGGCAACCTTTGACCGCACCCAGCCGGGCCAGAATCTTTTCGACGCGGCCGGGCGACTTCTGGCGGGGAACCAACTCAATGTTGATGATATTGGCCTGCTCGCCGTGGGACTTGGTCCTGGATCGTTCACCGGAATCCGGGTCGGCATCGCTGCCACCAAGGGGCTCGCCCTTCCTCGCAAACTACCGATCCAGGGCACGAACAGTTTTGACGCGCTGGCGTTGACCGCGTTGCCGCAGCTGCCACGGGATTGTCCCCAACTCTGTGTCCTGGGCGATGCGCGGCGGGACGAGATCTATTTTGCGTTGTACGATCAGCAGGGTCGTTGCGCGAAACAATGCCAGATTGCCACGCTCGTGGCTGTCGCCGATGAAATCCACCATCCGATTTGGTTTGTCAGCTCCGAGATTGAGCGATACAAGGACGATATCACGACGCTCTTCGGCGGATTCGCGACGATTTGCGAAACGCCTGTTTTCCCCAGCGCAGCGGCGGTGGGGTGGCTGGCGTACCACCAGTTTCACGACCAGGGAGATCGCGGCGACGAAGAGTTGGAACCCATTTACCTGCGCGCGACAGAATATAAAACAGTTTGAGAAATTGTGTTAAGATTTAATCGAATTATCGAGAAACGCTTATGCCGAGAATGGACGAGTACGAAATAAAAGAAACCGGCCAAAAGGCCCTCCATATCAATCTGGACGCCACGAAATACGGCACGTTCGCCGAGATCGGCGCGGGCCAGGAGGTGGGCCGCTGGTTTTTTCGTGTCGGGGGCGCAGCGGGAACGGTCGCCAAGACAATCTCCGCCTATGACAAAACGGTCAGCGACGCCATCTACGGTCCCGCCGAGCGTTACGTCAGCCGGAAACGACTCCAGCAAATGCTCGATTATGAGTACAATCTGCTGTTGGAGCGTCTCAACGCCGACCGTGGCGACAAGACCAATTTCTTCGTGTTCGCCGATACGGTCGCAGCCCGCAGCTTCACGCACCGCGATGATTCTAACGGCTGGCTCGGCATCAAATTCCAGGCCGCGCCACGCGCCGAGCCGTCGGAAGTCCTGATCCACGTCCGTTTGCTCGACGAGGAAAATGTGCGCGAGCAGGAAGCGCTCGGCATTATCGGGGTCAACCTGATTTATGGTGCGCTGTTCCAGCATGAGAATCCCCGCCTGCTCATTACTTCCCTCTTCGACCAGCTCAGCAAGAGTCGTATCGATGTTGACATGATCAAGTTTTCGGGACCCGGTTTCGCCAATGTGGACAATCGGCTCATGAGCCTGCAATTGGTGGAGCAGGGACTGACGGAGGCGGTGATGTTCACCACCGACGGCGAGGTGGTCCAGGCGTCGGAAGTACTTTACAAGAAGCCCGTGCTGGTCGAGCGCGGCACGTTCCGGCCGGTGAACAACCTGCACGTTGACCTGCTCGAATGTTCCCGCCGCCAGTTCATGGCCGATTCGCCCGAAAACAAGAACGCGGTCGTGCTGATGGAGATCACGATGCGCAACCTGCTGCAAAACGTGAAGGTGCAGCCGATCGACTTTCTGGCGCGTGTCGATGCCATGGGCACCATCGGACACACCGTCCTGGTCACCAGCCACCAGGAGTTTTATCATTTGGTCGATTACCTGCGCCGCACCACGAGCAGCTCCATTGGTATCGCCGTCGGCATGCCGACCGTGCAGGAATTAATCGACCCGCGCTATTACGCGACTCTGCCGGGTGGGGTCCTATCCGCCCTGGGCCGGCTTTACAATGGACCTGTAAAGCTTTACGTGTATCCGAAAGAGGAAAACGGCAAACTCATAACGGTCGCTAACATGCCCGTCCCCGCCGACCTGGCGCCTCTGCACGATTATTTATTGGTCAACCATCTCATCGAGGATCTGCAGGGCGTCAACAAGGACTATCTGAAGATCCATTACAGCGATTTGTTGAAAAACATCCGCAGCGGCGACCCATCGTGGGAAACCATGGTCCCTCCCTCAGTCGCCCAACTCATCAAATCCGGCAAACTCTTCGGTTACGGCGGGGGAAACGAGGAATAGCGCCGGCGCAACGAGGTCGCGGAGCCGGCTCACCCTTTCATGCCGGTAAGCGTAACACCCTGGATGAAGTATTTTTGGGCGAAGAAGAAGATGATGATGACGGGGAGGATCATGAGGAGCGAAGCGGCCATGAGCATGCTGGTGGTTATGCCCGCTTCCACGTTGAAAGCGAATAGGCCCAACGCGAGCGGATAGAGGCGCTGGTCCTGGAGGTAAATCAGCGGGGCCATAAACTCGTTCCAACTGGCCATGAACGTGAAAATCGAAATCGCCGCGAGCGTCGGCTTGACCAGCGGCAGCATGATGTGCCAGTACACACGCCAGAAGCCGCAGCCGTCGATTTTGGACGCATCTTCCAGGTCGCGCGGGATGCCCCTCAGGAATTGACGGAGCAAAAAGACGTTGAACGCGCCGCCGAAAAAACTGATGATCCACAGTGGATACAGGGTATTGTACCAACCGAGAGCGCGGACGATGAGGAACAGAGGAATCATCGTCACCTGCATCGGCACCATCATCGTCCCCAGCATCAGCGCGAAACAGAAGTTGCGGCCCGGCCATTGCAACCGCGCGAAACTGTAGGCCACAAGCGAAGAACTCAGCAGCGTGCCGCAGACATTGAGGATCACAATGAACAGGCTCGTCGCCATGTAGCGCCAGAACGGCATATGCTGAAGGGCCAGCTTGTAGTTGCGGAGCATCTTCGAACCCCAGGCACCGGCTTGCGTATTCCGGTCAATTTCAATCGTCACCTTGATCTCGTTTGGGCCGGTCACCGGGCTCGGGCCGATTTCTCGCAATAACTTCCACGTGCGAATTTTGTTCGTCTTGTCATCCGGGCCCGGTTCCTGCCACGTGCCGACGCTCCAACTGGTAAAATCGGCCAGGTCGTAGGTCTGTTCGGCCTGATATCTCTTCCCGAGCTTCTCGATGTACACCGTGAGGGGATGCCAAGTGTCGTCGTTGCGGAGGTACAACTGCAGGCGATAAAGACGGGCGATGGGGTAACTCGTCTGGAACGTTTGCGACAGCGTCACCTTGTCGCCGTGTGTGAAGTCGTAGCGGAGTTCGGCATGCGGCTCGTTCTTGTCCTCTACCTGCACGAGCTTCGCTTCACCGGTCCCACCGACCTGCCACCCGGCGGAAACTTTGTCAGGGGCGATGAGCTGGTCCTCCTGCAGATCGTATGAGCGTGCGCGCAACTGGCCGATCAGCAGCGCGCGGCGAATCTGCCCCAGAACATCGGTCACCATGGCAGCATCGACGCGCTGGGTTGCCTCGGCGACGAGTGCGTTAGAATCCCAGATCGTCACGGGCATCGTGGTCTGCAACTTCTGGAATGCACCGCGCGCCACCTGCTTGATGGCCACGGCGCGATCGATCTCTGGCGGCCAGGGGTAGTCCGTCTTCTGCAGGTGCGTTTCCAGCACGGGCAACAACTCTTCCAGGTGCTTCCCTGCCAAATCCTCATAATACCGCGTGTCAATGTAAGGCGATTTGATCTGCGGGATCGGTCGTTGCGGCCACACGTGCATTTGCTCAACAAACATCTCCCGATCCACTTTGACCGAGGTGGTGGCCATCCAAAGAAACGGCCACGCAAAAATGATCGTTCCGACGACCAGCAGCACGTAGACCCAAACGCGTCGGCAGAACTCGACGAAGCGGTAGTAACCCGAACTGCGTGTTTGCGCGACGGTCTCGTTCATCCTTCCTCGTAATAAACCCAGCGGTCCTGGAGCTTTAGCTGAAGGAGCGTCAACCCGAACACGAGGATGAACAGCACCCAGGCCATCGCAGCGGCGTAGCCCATTTGCAGGTAGCGAAATGCGCAATTGAACAACTGGTAGGTATAGTACAATGTCGAGTTCACAGGTCCGCCCTGGGTCATGATGTAGGCCTGCACAAAAATCTGGATGGTGCCAATCATGCCCATGATGAGATTGAAGAAAATGTACGGCGACATCAGCGGCAGCGTGATGTGAAGAAACTGTTGCCAGACACTCGCTCCATCGAGCGATGCGGCTTCATAGTAGCTCTCGCTAATGCTTTTCAGTCCCGCAAGCCAGATGATCATGCCGCCGCCCGCGCCCCACAAACCCATCAAAATCAGCGCGGGCTTGCTGGTACTCTCGTCCTGCAGCCAGTTTGGGCCATGGATGCCGACGGAGGACAGCACGTTGTTGAGCAAGCCACCGTTCGGCGTGAAAATCCAAATCCACAAAATGCTCGACGCCACAATCGGCACAATCGAAGGCAGGTAGAAGAACGTTCGCCACACGGCCACCCCGCGCACTTTCAGGTTGAGCAACAAGGCGATCCCCAAGCCCAACGCCATGCCCAGCGGAATCCCGATGAACATGTAGAGAGTGTTCCCTATCGCCTTCCAAAACAACGGGTCTTTCGTGAGCAGCCAGCCGTAATTATTGAAGCCGATCATCCGGGCCGGGTGCAAAATGTCGTAATCACAAAAGCTGATAACAATCGAAAACAGAATCGGCCCGCCGGTGAAGACGATGAAGCCAACAATCCACGGCAAGGCGCAGAGCCACCCGCCCTTCCACTGCGAACGAAAATAAGCGCTTTGCACGCCTTCGACGTCGCCGCTGCGCTTTGCCAGTGCGCCTCCACCCACCACCCGCAAGGTGTTCCCGATCCGCCGGCGAAAGTCCGCCTTGGTATCCCAGCAATAGATGCCGACGGCCGCTCCGATTAGAAGCGCGCCGTACAAAATAAAAAACACATTCCAATTGATGAGGACGCCGCGTGGCGGGCTGAGGACGCGGTCAAGTTCGTGCTGCACGACGCGCGTGCCGTAGTCCAACGCCGCTTGCGGCGTCAGTTTATGGTATAGCGCGTCCTCGGTGCGGTCTCGTTGTTGGTTCCACAGCAACTGGCCCACGGGCGTCACCGGTCGATATGGCTGGCCTTCCAGCAAATCGTTAAAGACCTGCACCGCCGCCCCGACTTTGGGGTCCATCCCGCGCTCATTGACGACGTACTTGTCGAAGAGCCAGGCGTTGATCTTCCTGTTCGCGTTTTGGGTCGGGACGAAGACGCGGCCCTGGCTGACCATTGATAGCCGCTGGCTTTCGGCCATGATTTCCTGGGCTCGCTGGCTCACGAGGAAACGAATGAGTTCCCAAGCGCCTTCTTTGTTCTTTGCGGTCGAAGGGATCGAATAGCACCAGCCGCTGACCCATGAACACACTTTGCTGCCGGCGGCGAGTTGACTGGCGGGGATTGGCGGACGCGCCATGCCGTAATTCAAGTTGCGCCCGAACTGGGCGACGTTGTCGGTGATCTGCCAGAAGCCGTCGATTTTCATGGCGACCTTGCCGGTGATGAATGGATCGAGGTCGCCTGCTTGGAACGTCGATTGAAAGGCGTTCACTTTTTCCGCGCCGCCCAGGTCATCGTCGAGCCTGCTCATCCAGGTGAGCGCCTCGACGATCTTCGGATCGTTCAACGTGCACCGCTTGCCGTCGGGACTCATGAATCGCCCGCCGTTCATCCAGGCGTAGATGTAAAGCCAGGAGTTACCGTAGTTTGGCGCAAAGCCCAGGCGCGTGATGTGGCCTTGCGCGTCGTGTTCGGTGAGCTTGATGGCCATTTGCTCAAGCTCTTCCCACGTTTTTGGTGGACGTCCCTCCCCTTTCGCGTCAACGTAACCCGCTCGCTTGAGCAGGTCCTTGTTGTAGAACAGCGTGCGGTTGTCCACCTTCTCAGGAATACCGTACAAACCCCGCTGGCCCGTGAGCGGGTCGTGGTAGACCACTTCGTCCCAGCACGAGTCGTAAAAATCCTCGGCACGAATCGCGTCGGGCCGTCCGCTGGCGGCGTCTTTCGCCACGAATTCATCCAACGGGTAAAAGGCGCCGCGCGCGGCCCATTCCGTGACGGCGTAGCGGTCGAAGACGATCACGTCGGGCGGCATACCACCCGCGACGCTCACGAGGAAGCGAGTCGGGTCTTCGGTCTGCGGCCGCGAAGCGCCCTGGCCGCTGACGAGACGGTAACGGGGCTTGGAAGGGTCTTTCGCGTGGGCCTGGTCGCTTTCCTCCTCGAACACGCGGATGGCATCATCGAGCGCATCGGCGACAGGACCGCCGCCCCGGGCCGAAAAACTGATTTCTACGACGCCTGGCTCGGGGGCCCTTGCGGAACGGGATGGCGCCAGCAGCCACAAGGCGGTGAGGATCAGTGCGGATAAAAGAGCGACTTTCCAGATGCTCATTATGGTGTCGGGTTCGCAATGCGGATTCTTATCGAAACGCTTTCACAAGTCAAGCGGCGCAGCCAGTGTAGCCCCAAAACTAGACAAAAACAGTCTTCTCCAGTAGGTTGCCAAGAACCAGTGACGCCGACACGACTACTTGCGGGAGCTTGGCTCGTCGCCAACTTCGCCGGTTCTGTTTTTGGAGGACAGGACGAGACTGATCCCACTTTCCCCTCCCCGCCCCTTACAATTCGGGAGGCATCGGCGCTGACAAATGCGCCAACAGCGGCCACGGCAACGGTGGTGCCGGAGCCGGCTCTTCCGGAAGTGACGGTTCCCAAACCCGCCCAGATTAATATCCCGTCGGCAACCGACGTTCAATCCGGGCCGGTGGCCCCGGCTTGGCGTCCGCAGCCAACGTTACCTCCAACCACGCACGGTTTGCTCTTAAGATCGATGCAGTCTGGACCTGCGGGTCCGCAAGAGAGACTGGCTTCTATCGCGCCTCCACCGTCACGGGCTTCGCTCACGAATGCGGCAACCCCCGACGTTGCGATCTCATCCTCAACGAACTCGCCGGCCGACCAGTCAAATATCTGGCAAAGAAGCGCCCCGTCTCTGGGCGGTGTTGACTATCACTGGTAGCTCAAACGTCCAAGTCCACTGGCGATTCAGCAAAAATGGGGTAAATTGTGTCTAGACGGGTTAAGAGAATGTCCGACCTAAGGAAGATTCGCTGTTGGGTGGCAACGGGCGCGTGTGCCTTGTTCGCGCTGGGCTGCGCGTCGGTTGCCAAGACCCTGGTGATGAAGAATCCCAAGGTCGAAAAGATCCTCTCCGATCCGCCGGTAGATCGCACTGTCACCCACACGGGGCATCTTGAATACGTCGGGGACGACGACAACCGCATTACGGTGTTGTACGTCACAGGTACGCCGTACGAGATGGGGTACGAACACGGCTTGCTGCTCGGCGCGCAGGTCCGTGAAACGATCAAGGACGTGCAGGTGGGTGCGGGCAAATTGCTGCCGAAGATACTGCGCAATTCGAAGGCAATCTCACCGCGCGATAAGGACCAGATTGTTAATGAATTTCTCGACCGCGCCTGGAAGATGATGGCGCGTTATGCGCCGAAGGAAGACCTCGAAGAGATGGAAGGGCTCGCGGCAGGAAGCGGCATTCCCATCGACGTCATCCATCGAATGCACGCGCTTCCCGATGTCGGCGAGACGAGTTGCAGCGGGCTCGTGGCCAAAGGCGGCGCCACGCAGGACGGGCACGTTTATCAACTGCGCATCCTCGATTACGGCGCGAATTTCAATCTCCAGCGCCGCCCGTTGATCACGGTCTATCAACCGACAACCGAAAACGCGAACGCGTACGCCACGATCGGCTGGATCGGTTTCGTCGGCGCGGTTTCCGGCGTGAACGCGAAGGGTGTCGCGCTGAGTGAGATGGGTTTTGGCAATCCGCCGGGAGAAACGCTCGCGGGCACGCCGATGCCGTTCATGTTGAAAAACGTGCTGCGCTATGCGGACACGGCCGAAGATGGCGCCGCGATCATTCGCGCGACGCGACGGACCAATTCTTATGTGTATTTCCTCGGCGACAAGCACAACGACCCGATTGGCTTGGTGACCTCGGCCCAGCGGTGTCTTGTCAATCACGCCAACGAACACGAGGAGTTGCAGGTCGATGGCCAGACCATGCCGCAGTTCCACGACATCGTGTACGGCGGGCACTATCAGGACAAACAGGAGAAGCTCGTCGGTGAGATGCAGGGGAAGATTGACGTCAGCGGTATTCAGGAGCTGGCCAAGCAGATTGCGATGAAGTCCAACCTGCAAACCGTGATTTACGATCTGACTGCCGACAGGATTTGGGTGGCGAACCGCAAAGAAAATGTGCGTGCGTCCGATCGCCCGTACGTCGAGTTCTCGCTGGCCGATGGATGGAGCAAAGCGGCGGCGTTTGCGGCAACGAACGCGGCACCGAAAACCGCCAGCGCGAATTGAAAAGTAGAACGGGCGTCTCGCCCGTTCATTTGGTATCGGAAAAAGGGCGGGACGCCCGTTCTACGTGTCGAATGAAACGTATTGTTACACTAGCCATCACCGCTGCGAGCTTGGGCTTCGCATCCCCGACGTTTGCCCAACAGGGTGATCCGCGGAAGGTTGTCCCGCCGGCACCGCAAAAGCCGGCTGTCTCCCCTACGCTGACGGTCGTCGAACCGTCCACCGTGCAGACCCCATCGCAGAACGCGATTGCCGTGTCGCCGCGGGAACTGTCAACGCCTCAGCCGAGCAAGCCCGGTGTCTCGCAGCCCGCGCCGGTCGAAACCAATACTGTCCAAACGCCCAATCTCAACCAGCCCTTGCCCATCAGCTCGGTCCAATCTTCATCTTGGGACAAGTCAAACGCGACGCCCGCCTCCGCGTGGGAAGCAACCACGAATGCCCTCACTCCGGCCGTGAAAGCTTCGTCCGATCCGTGGCAGTCCCCGCCATCACAGAATTGGAACACGGCTCCCCCACTCGGATCCTCTGGGACGAAGACCGAGTGGAAGTAGCGTCACGAATTCCACGAAGTACGGCAAAAGGGTCAAGAGTCAAACCCTGACCCCTCTGTTTTCTTCACGGAAGAAATAAAAACAAATCGCGGCGAGTACAAATCCGCCGACTATATCAACGAAATGATGTTGGTAGGTCAGCAACGTTGAAAAACCGATCAAACTAAACCACACGTGAGATGCCAAACGGATGACACCTTTTGTGTGTTTTGCGTAGAGATCAGCGAGAATGGTGCGAAAAGCAATGTGCAGCGAAGGAAACAAATTATACGGCTGGTCGAAGATGTGTAGAAATCTAAAAATTGCACCGGTCCATTCGCTGGGTTGTGGACGCGCAGCCGATAACCGCAGGGGTATTAGCAAGAAGCACGCGCCTGCAACAAGGATTGCCAATGTAATTCGCTGAGCCAACACGCCTAATTCGTTCGGGCTTTGGCACAAGAACGGCCCGCCGACAAAGAAAAAGAAAATGGACATATAGGGAATAATCATCAGCGGCACAAACGGGATGAAGCTCTCCCATGAGTAATACCAAGTTCCAACGTCAGAGCGGTGGGCGGTAATCCAACTGCAACCACCATAGACGACCATGAATAGCAGTGACAATGCAGCTGAAGTCGTGGCCGCATAAACTTTTGATGGCTTGCTCACGATAACTTGCGGCGGGAGCCTTCACGTCCTGAGTTCCAAGTCGACTAACACACCGTCGGCAGGTTTCGTTGATACACCCGATTTCGCCTGCGTTCGTTCACCAACCGCCGTGAATTTGAACGTCTTCACAACAGCACCGACGACAAGCCCGACCTCCAGTAGTCCCAGGTATCTTCCCGGACAGAAACGCGGTCCATGCCCGAATCCAAAGTGAAGCATCTCCTTTGAGGTGATTCCTTTCCTGGCAAGAAACTCCCATCGCTCGGGGGCAAATGTTTCAGCAGGATATCCAGTCACCGTTTTTCCCCAAAACTCCTCGCACCGGTTTGCATGCCACACATCGAGGCGGAGCTGGGTTCCTTTTGGCATAAACATCTTGCGGTGGTCAGCGGTCTCGATCCAGGTATCCACCGTGGCCCGGCGCGGGAGAAAATAGAGTGCCGGGGTCAGGCGCAGCGTTTCCTCCAGCACGCGGTTGAGGGTCGCGGCGCTGGCCAGATTATCGGGGTCGTAAACGTTCATGTCTTTCACTTCCTGATAGATCTGCTCTTGGAACTCAGGTGCGTGCGCCAAATGCGATAGCGTCCAAGCCGCGAACGAGGTCGTGGCTTCCATGGCGCCGGCAAGGAATACGCGGATGTTGCTGCGGAGCGCGTCATCCGTGGCGTCGGACTTGAATTGGTTCCATAAGCCGAGACCTTGAGCGCGCCCGGAAAGCGCGATGTCGGTCAGGACTTCGAAGTCAGCTCTCTTCTGCTTGAGGACCGCGTTGCGACCCGTGAACATGTCATAGAGCGCCAGAGATGTTGGAGCGACCGTGTCGCTGATCATGTGGTCGATCAGGAGGACGATGGCCGGAACATAACGATCGCGCAACTCCTCGTCGGAAACATGGCTGCCGAAGAAGTTGTTCACCAGCATCTCGAGCATCACGACCTTGATTTCGGGTTCAAGCGCAATGCGGACCACTTTCTGGCCACTGGCCTGCTGGTGGGCACGAAGGGCTTCGAGTCTTTTCGCGACCGTCTTGCGGAAGGTTTGCTCAAAGCCATGGAACTTTTCCGGTTGAAACAGATTGGCGCGACTGAATGGCTCGGCGGACATCCTTTTCTGCCTCCGCCAGATGGCGCCATTTGAATACAGCAGCGAATCCTCACCGGTCGCGCGAGCGATTCCCGCGGTAGGGCTGGTATCCCGGTCGAACTGGCCGGGCTTATCGCCGGTGGCGGAGAGCACGGCTTTGATAACGGCCGGCTCGCGGGTCAACAATACCGGCGGCAAGCCTGCTACGTAGAGGTAACGGTTATGTTTTCCAGAGCCAGTTTCCTTCTCGGCGTCCCAGTAGAACGTCTGAAAAATCTTGATCGGATCCTTGTAATTCCACAGATGGGGAAATGGCAACGTCGGTCGTCCGAACCCAAATAGGGAAACCCGCGTTGGCAGGCAGTCGCCGTCAAATGGGTTCACTCCTCTGACCTGTTGCAGGAAATGCGATGCCCATGTTTGGGAGGACATCAACTGCCCTCCTTCGTTCTCGCCAAGTTAGACTTCGGTCTGATGGGCTGGATTCTGCCACGCCGTTGCGAGAACATGCGAACAAAAACGAGGGCTGATCGTCAGACTCGGCTCCGTCCAACTCGGTTGCCGTGACAACCACATCATGACGTATCAGTTGCACAAAAAACTACATCGGCGCGCTTGCCACGGTATTGAATGTCAAAAGTCAACGACTGACCCCTTAAACGGTTCCGCGCGACCGGTGATCCTGTCGGCGCGTTCCGATTAACTGCGAGCGGCTGGCTTCTGCTTCAAATACGGGTTGAAGGCAGTCGGCTTGTGGTGGTGCAAATTCACGTTGCTGATGCAGAACTTTTTTATCCCGTTGACCAACTGTTCCGTCCCTTCCAGCAAGACGATCTCCCTCGGCATATCGGGCTTCAATCCAGCAACGTAATACTCGAATTCCTTGTCCCTGTTGTACTCGTTGGCGAGCGTCAAGTGGTACTCGAAATTGGCGTCGATCTTGACGAAGTCCTCGATGCCTTCGTCGCGTGCCACCTTCAGTGCCTTCACAAGATTGTGACCGAGATTCTGCTTCATATCCTCCACACGACGCCCTTTGGCGCGAAGGAATCCTTTCAGCGCCGATTCGATAGACTGGCAGATGAGGTTGAACAGCACGCCGGAATAGGCGGTGACGCGGTTCTCGTACAGAAGCCGCGCGGTCTTGCAGTAGTCATTCGCTGCTCCCCACAGGATAGACGATGGCATAAGGTCGGCGTGCATCGGTTCGGGATTCATGGCGACCGTCATCTATGCTGCGGTGTCATTCATTCGCGCAACGTATCACCACGGAGGTCATTGTCAACCAGCCGCCGAACCATAGGGATGACTTTCCTTGCTGGCGCAATGACTCTCCGCACTTTTCCCGGCATCCGTGGAAGGGGTCAGTCACAGACTTTTGACATTCGTCCCCCTCTGCCTCATCACCCCACACGCCGCAGGACGCGCACGCGCTCACGGCCTTCGCGCCCGGCGAAGGCCACATCGGGCACGTAATCATCCACGATTTCGTAGCCGTCGGCAAAGAGGGTGGTCAGGTCGGGCACGCTGAAGGGGTACGGAGGGCCTTCCTCACCGGGATCGAGGTCGGGATTGATGTACCACACGCCGATCAGTAATCCCCCGGGCCGGAGCGTCAGATCGATGCCGCGTCGGTAGTCGGCCCGCATTGTCGGAGGCAGTGCGCTCATGCAGGTATGTTCCAGCACCACATCAAATGCGCCGCGCATTTCCTGTGGCGGATCAAATAAACTCCCCATCACGAAGCGCTCCGCCAGTTGCGGATATTTTTCCTGCGCTTCCGCCACGGCGGTCGGCGCGATGTCCAGCCCCGTCGCATCCAACCCGTGCTCCGCCGCCAGCGCCACCTCGTGTCCGCGGCCGCAGCCCGGCACCAGCGCCCGCCCCCGCACCGGATGGCGCTCCAGGTACTGCTTCATTGCGGGCGACGGCGCGCCCTTGTCCCAGTACACTTCGCCTTTCCGGTATTTTTCATCCCAATCGGTCATGGAACACATTAACGCTTCCTCCTTCGCCAAGGCTGCGGCGGACACGCCACATTTAAGGCGGGACCCCGCCGCGTGGGGGCACGCGGCCTACAACGGCCCGCGGTCAGCGCCCGCGGCTACAACGGTCACTTGCCTTTGAGGCCATCGCGGAAGGCGATCGCTTCGAGTTCCACCCGGACGGCGTCCATGACGGGAACCACGGGGCGGGCTTCGAATACAAACGACGGGAGGGTTGAGCAGAACTTGTGAACGGTCAACGGGTCATCGCAGTCCACCAACATGTAGCCACCCCAGTCGCCGACGCGCACGACGAAGAACTCGATCTTGAAATTGGCGGGCGCCTTCCATTGCTGGAAAACCTCGAGGATGCGTTTCTGGGCGTTCTCGTATTCGATGGGCGTGCCTTGGGGACGTTCGTTCCAGCAGATCATGTATTTCATGGGAGTCTCCTTCGTTGAGTTGATGTGATCGGAACGGCTGACGGGCGGCAATGTGCCACGTCATTGCGAAAACATGCGAGGAAAAAGACGGCTGATTGACGCGCATACCTGCAATGAACTGACAGGCCGCCAAGGCTACGTCCTCGGTGGTAGAGCGGGAACGAGCCCGTGCTTTGACATAACCGCTTTTAGCTTCTCCATATCGGGAGGGCCGCCGGCATTCACGATTGCCGCAGTTTCCCGAAAGAACTCCGGGCCGAGAAGTGCGGGAGTGACTACCGCCAACGCTTTGGCAGCGGTTTGTTTCAGGTTATTAAAGCCATGCACGGCACCGCGTGGGATGAAATACGATTCACCCGGGCCAATGGGGATTTGTTTTCCATCCACGGTAAACGTGAGCACGCCTTCAAGTCCGTAAATGGTTTCGTCGTAATGCGTGTGCGAATGCGGCAGCGGAACCCTCGCGCCGACCGGCACCGTAAATTCAAACATGGCCAGGGAACCGTTCGTATCGGCTGCCTCCAACAGGAAATTGATTTCTATCTGCCCGATGCGAATAATTTCACTTTTCATCATGAGAGTGCTTTATAGCTTTCGGCTTGGGCCCAGATGATACCACATTTCGGCAACGGCAAAATCAATTGTTGTCGCCGCCGGATCGTGTGGGGGTGACGGGGATTGACCGCAATCGACAAAGCGAGAAACATTCGGCTGATGAGGTGCATCAAAGGTGTTGTCATGTGACGAGGTTGTGTTAACTATCCAAAGGAGATTCGACATGTTGAAATTAAACGACGAAGGCCTGAACCTGATCTTCCGTAATGCAAGGACCCACAGCAACTGGTTGGACGAACCGGTTGATGACGCGCTGCTGGCGCAGGTCTATGACCTGGCCAAGATGGGGCCGACGTCCGCCAACATGTGCCCGATGCGGCTGGTCTTCGTCAAGTCGAAGGCGGCGAAGGAGAAGTTGAAACCGGCCCTGGCCCCAGCCAATGTGGACAAGACCATGGCCGCGCCCGCCACGGCCATCATCGCCATGGACGTCCACTTCTTTGAGAAACTGCCCGAACTGTACCTGCATGTGGACGCCAAGGCGTGGTTCAAGGACTTGCCGGAAAACGTTCTCGAGGTCACCGCGCTACGCAATGGATCGCTGCAAGGCGCCTACTTCATGCTGGCAGCACGTTCACTCGGCCTGGACTGCGGGCCGATGTCCGGTTTCGATAACGCGAAGGTGGACGCGGCGTTTTTCGCAGGGACGACGGTCAAATCGAATTTCCTCTGCAACCTCGGTCACGGCGACGCGAGCAAGCTCCATCCGCGCAATCCGCGTCTCAGCTTTGAAGAAGCCTGTCAGATCGAGTGATTTAAAAGGTCCGTCGATTCGGATGCTGACCATCGGCAGCCGGTTTTGCTAAACTCGCTGCGAATGATTCCGCAATCGTATTATCGGTGTTGGGTGGAGGTTGACCTCGATGCGTTGCGTCACAACGTCGCCGCGATCCGCCGGCGTATCGGGCCGAAGGTGAAACTGATGGCGGTGGTCAAGGCCGACGCCTATGGTCATGGTCTCGCCCAGATCGGCAGCACGCTGATGCAATGTGGCGTGGACGCGTTTGGCGTCGCCAATCTTTCCGAAGCGTTGGTGCTGCGACAAATCGGTGGGAACGGATGGCCGATCCTGTTCTTCGGGTCGGCATTGCCATTTGAAGTCGCGACGATGGTCGAGCGGGACATCACGCCGACGATTTCGACGGTTGAGGAAGCGCGGTTGTTTGATGAGGAAGCGAAGCGTCAGGGCGGGAACGTTGGTGTCCACGTCGAAATCGATACGGGCATGGGTCGTGTCGGTTTCTGGCATGAAGACGCCGCGAAGCAGATCTTGCAGGTGGCCGCGCTACGCCAACTGCGCATCGAGGCGCTGTACACGCATTTCCCGTCGGCGGATGAGAACCCGGACGAAACGCGTCGCCAACTCGTTGTTTTTCTCCGGGTCGTCGAGGAATTGAATAAGCAGGGGCTGGAGATTCCCCTGCTCCACGCCGCGAACACCGCGGCGACGTTGGAGCTTCCCGAAACCCGGCTGGCCATGGTGCGACCCGGGCTTTTGCTCTACGGGATTTGCGCGAAGGAACTGCACGCGGGCGAATTCCGTCCCCTCCTCTCCTTCAAGGCGCGGGTTGCATATGTGAAAGACGTGGCGGCCGGCCGCACAATCAGCTACGGGCAGACGTTCACCGCTGAGAAATCGATGCGCATCGCCACGGTCACTGCCGGATATGCGGATGGATTCAGCCGGCATTTATCGAACAAGGGGGAAGTGCTCGTGGGCGGAAGGCGTTGTCCTGTGATTGGGCGCGTCACGATGGACCAGATCATGGTGGACGTGACGCAAACGTCGGAGGTGCAGTGCGGTGATGAAGTGGTCTTCATCGGCGAGCAAAACGGCGCGGGTATTACGGCCAGCGAAGTGGCCGGCTGGGAAGATACGATTCCTTGGGAAGTGCTCTGCGGCATCACGAAGACCGCGCGCGTCCCGCGTGTTTACCGTGGGACGGCTGCGGCATGAACACGTTTGCGTGGTGCAAGAATCGGACGCCGCGACTTCCTTGAACGCCGTTTGTCTTTCGCCGATTCCCAAAGCGCGTCGAGTTCCATGAGAGTACAATCTTCCAGTCGCCGGCCACTGGCGTGGACGGCCTTTTCAATTGCCTGAAATCGCTTCACGAATTTCGCGGTGCTGCGGTTCAACAGTTCCTCGGCTTGCAGATTCTCAAAACGAGCGAGATTGACGACCGCAAACAACAAGTCGCCGATTTCTTCTTCGAAGTGTTTACGATTCTTTGACGCGCGGGCGTTCTTTACTTCGTGCAATTCCTCTTCAACCTTGGCAATGACGTCCTTGACGTGTTTCCAGTCGAAACCGACGCGCGCGACTTTGCGCTGCACCTTGTCGGCTTTCAAGAGAGCGGGCAGATGTTTCGGTAGGTCTTCAAGGTGTACGATGCTCGTCGCGCTTTTCTCCGATTTCTTGATCGTCTCCCACTGTTGGAGGACCTCTGCGCTGTTGCGCGCCTTCGTGGTGCCGAAGACATGCGGATGGCGGCGCACGAGTTTATCGTTGATGGATTTTGCCACCGCATCAAAATCGAACTTGCCATCTTCGCTGGCCATCTGCGCGTGGAAGACGACCTGTAAGAGGAGATCGCCAAGTTCATCTTTAAAGGCGTCGGTATTCCCCGCATCCAAAGCATCGAGTGCTTCGTAGCATTCCTCAATCAGGTTGTGGCGGATCGACTGGTGCGTCTGCTCGCGGTCCCACGGGCAGCCGCCAGGGCTGCGAAGGCGCGCCATGATCTGGAGAAGTCGCGCGATGTTTTTGGTTTTGGTCGCCATGACGAAGGGTTCAGGATACGGACGGGCGGCAGTCATGGCAAAGAGAATTCGGACACTATGTCCATCGGAGACTCCCTTGCGGTTTAAAAATGCGGCAAGCCGGGCGAGTACTCACCCGGCTTGTCCGAATTCATCGAAAACGTTTGCAGACTTCTAAGCGCGCGAACGGCTGCCGCTCGGGAACGCCAACACCTTCTCCTCTTCTTCCGTCAATGCAGTTTCGCGAAGAGGGGCGGCCTGTTCCTTTCGTCGCAGATCCCAAAGGCGCTCCAATTCCGCCTCCAAGGCCGAAATACGATGCGTGCCAACCGTCGGGAAATCATCCCCAGCGTTGGCAAGACGGCTTCGCAGAATCTGCAGTTCATCAGTCACTTGCGCGATTTTCTCCAGCAACGTAGGCTCCTTAACGGGGCGTGCCACCCGCACCAAACGGCGCAACGGAGACGACCGACGTGTTTTTTTCATGGTCTTTTGACGGGTTTTCATTTTATTTAGTGCTTCAGACACCGCGTTTATAGCAGTTGTTCAATTGAAAACAAGCTATTTTATGGCGTTTATCGATATCAATCCATGCAACATACACATAATCAGCATGTTATACAGTCTCAACTCTGCGGTAACCCATGTAGCCATATCGGTTACCACGCCACAATGCTATCTAGCCCGTCAGTCGATGATTCAATAATTTCTCGCCATCAAACACAAAATGCCCGCGAAACTTCTTCCGCCTCAGCAACAACGGTAACCAGTGCGCGTCGTCCTCCCACATCTCATTATATGGAATCTTCCCCACATCCGTCCAAATCGGCGTCGCCTCGGAAGTCTCACAAAGCCTGCCTTCGCAACCACTAGCAGCGAAAACTGCGACATGCAGTTTATAGCCATCAAGAAACTGAAAAAATAACTCCCCGATCTGTTCCAGCCCAGTCGGCGTCACCCCCACCTCCTCCTGCGTCTCGCGGATCGCCGAATCAAGCGCCGTCTCCCCCTTCTCCAACCGCCCCCCCGGCCCATTAATCTTCCCCGCCCCCAACCCCCGCTTCTTCCGAATCAACAAAATCTGCCCATCCCGCATCACGAAACACAGGTTCGCATACTCCGTCGGCTTCCACGCCGCCCAATCGATCCGATCCACATGCAATTCCCCTAAAAGATCACTCATCTCATGCCTTCCCATGGTTATGAATCGCCTGGAAATTCCCCTCTTCACAACCCCGCACAAACCCCTCCGTCACCGACTTCAAATCCTCCCACCGCGACCGAATCCGCTCCGCCTCATCCCGCGAAATATCGTTATCCACCGCCGCATTTGCGATCACCGACAGCATCTCCGCGAACTCCTGCACCACCCGGTTCGTCGCCGGCACCACCGCATACGACTTCATCCGCCCCACCTTCGGATTCTTGATGAAAAACCCATCCACCCGCGTACAGATCCACTCCACGATCCGCACATCCCCCGTCGACTCCACCAACCCCGCCATCCGGTCCAACGGATTCGTCGCCCCACTCCCCTGCTCCGGCGCCTCCGCCCACTTGTACACCATCGAGACCGACAACCCCATCGCCTCCGCGATCTCCTTCGGATTATGCGTCTGAAAAACCTCCCGCAAAAGCTCATGTGATTTCATAAGTGGTTAATCATTACTCACAATCCAAGCCATTGTAAACGGCGCTTTGGTGTAGCCGCGCCTCTATGAGGCGCGCCGACTCCCCGTTGTAGGCCGCGTGCCCCCACGCGGCGTGTTCGCTTCCCTCATCATTCCCTCCCACTCATTCACAACTCGCGCCGGCCTTGGGAACCGAAAGCGTCCGCCGCACCAACTTCAACGTCATCGGCGCCGCCTGGCCCGGCCGCGACACAACCAACTCCACCTCCGACCCCACCGCCCCACGCATCCGATCCACCACCTCCTGCAACTTCAGTCCTTTGGTGGGTGTCGAATCAATCTGCGTCACAATATCCCCCGCCTTCATCCCCGCCGCACAGGCCGGTGTCTCCGGAAACACCTTCCTAACCTCAACTCCGTCCGCAACCGGCTTAATCGCAATCCCCACCCCGCCCAGGTTCGACAGGATGTCATCCTTCTCCTGCCCCGTAATCTCCTTCCCGCTGATGACAACGCCCGGGCTCGCCGGAACCGAATTCGACTCCGCCAAAACACCAAGATTCGTCACCGCCAAAACAACCACCACAATCAACTGTATCTTCATCGAATCCTCCGTTTTCTATTCTGTCATCCTGAGCTTGTCGAAGGATCTCCCAATACACCAGGAACCTTTCAAGCAAGCCGGCGTCCCCTGTGATCCCACTGGCATTCTCTCCATAGCGTTAGCGTCCCATTCGTCCTATTCCGCGCTTCCCACCCCTCCAAAACAGGCCGGAAACGGCTTCGTTTTCCAGAACGAACCCATTTGCAAACGCCTCTGCAAAACCCACAAGTCCCTGCCAATACAATCCTTCCATCGATAATTGATAGAAATTGAAATGGGTTCGTTTCGCAGAAACATATAGGGGGGGGGTCTTTTGTTCCCTGTAGCCGCGGGCGCTGACCGCGGTTCCTCTGCGTCTTTCCGTCCTCGCCGCTTGGTTGTGCGCCGGTCTCCCGACCGCGCACTTGCCATCGACCGAAAGCGGAGTCTGACGACACGCCGCTGTCGTTTGCGGCAATCTCCAGTTCCCCTCTCCCCTTGGGGGACAGCGGAGCCGGACGACACGCCGTCGTCGTATACGGCAACGGTTAGGGTGAGGGGTATTTCCATAATTCCGAATGCGCGATAAACGTTGGATGTTGAAAGTTTATGTGCTCAGCATACCCCTTCTCCCCCGCCCGTGTCCAGAACATTTATCGATTTGCGATATAAGAACACAGGCCATGCTACTAGTGTTTGTCATCCTGAGCTTGTCGAAGGATCTCTGTCGTTTCGGGTCTTATTCGGCTTCGGCTGCAGCCGCGCCCATCCTGACGGGACGTCGGTCCCGACAATCACCACCGCGCTTGCACACAAACCCAACGACTTGCTACACTCTTAGTGAGGCGAATACTCACTATTAACACACCCTTCCCGCCCCTTCCCTCCCATTACAAACATTTCCCTCCTTTGTAGATGACCCCGCCGCCCGTCCTTGATTTAATTCGCCAGTCCGCCGCAGCCAGGCGACGGTGGATCGCTATGACAACCATCTACCAAGACCCTTTCATCAACGTCACCGACGAAGAACTCGTCTTCCATCACTACTATTTCCCGTTCGGTCAAGACCGACGCGTCCCCTTCTCCGACATCGCCAGCATCGAGGCGAAAAAACCCTCATTCTTCGGTGGCAGCTGGCGAATCTGGGGCACCGGCAATTTTACGACCTGGTTCCCGTGCGATTTCGGCAGACCGT